>CAYZMW010000095.1:0-32671 GCA_964479645.1 uncultured Melioribacter sp.
TTAAAATCGTTCGTTCCGTCAATTGTAATGGTGTGATAACTTTGTGCAAACATCACACTTGTTAATACAACTAACATAAAAACAAATCTTGTAAAGATTTTCATAAGACCTCCTTAATTATTATATATTATAAACTTGCAAAAACGTTTGCCAATAAATAAACAATTGTTCCGACAAATAATAAAGCGGGATATACGGAATATTTTAAAATCTTATTTTTCAATTCTCTGTAATACACATAATCTTTTCTGTAAGGTTCGTTAACGCGATGATCTCCCTTCACAATTTTTCGCGAATAATATTTTTTATCCAATTTCCCGTTGTGGTTGCGCCGGACGGAATTACGTATTTTAGCTACTGAGTCGTCCTTGGGATATGACGTAGAAACATCCCACCAATTGTCGGGTAAAGCGACGTAAGAATTTTCCTTTTTTTTAACTTCGGATTTCTCCTCTTGGATAAGTCGTGAATGCGAATTAGTTTCGGGTGTAGTTGAGATTGGCAGTATATTGTTCATAATTTCCTCACAGCGAAAGTTTTATAATTATCTTCAAAAATTATTGTGACACCATAATTTTTTTGCATTTGTATAAAATATAAATTCAAAAACTTAAATTGTCAAGAAGAAAAATCAAAATCAGAACTTTGAAATATAGTGCAGAACAATGTAAATGATGTACATACCGATGAAAAGAAAAGGATAAAACATGTGCGAAAGAAATTTTTCTTTCAAATTCCTATAATAGACATAATCCTTCTTCGACGACAACGTATGTACACGATAATCTCCTTTTCCGGTACTCCAATTTTTATGCGTGTCTTTTAAATCCGAAAGAGGTATCGTATTTTTTTTATTAAACGATTGTTTTTTCTTTCCCTCGGGAATTATTCCTTCTAAAGTCAAATCGGAAGCCCACCATGTTACGGGAATTGTGACAATAATTTTATTATTTTTGGAAAAAGTTTTTTCCGTTTCGCGTGGCGCCTCTACGTTCTTAATCGGATAGATGTTCATTCATTATCCTAAATATTTTTATTTATAATAAGATAAAAATTTTATTCTTTTTTTGAAATTAAATTTGTCACAAAATCGGAAAAATTTTTTTTCTCGGAATACGAGAAAACGCGCATAAAATTTTTCACAAGAGCAATTTTAATTTCATTCAACGAATACTCCTTTGCGGTTTCCTTTTTGAGAGAAGTTACTCCCTTCCCTTTAATTCCGCAGGGAATAATGCTTTCGAAAAATTTCAGTTCGGGGTTAACATTAAATGCGAAACCGTGCATTGTAATCCAGCGACTGACCTTAACACCGATAGCACAAATTTTGTTTTCACCCACCCAAACTCCGGTGTACTCGGGATTACGTCCCGCACTTACTCCCAACTCTTCGCAAGTGTTTATTACGGTTTGCTCAAGCGCGCGAAGATATTCGTGCGTATCTTTTTTCCACTCCGCAAGATTAATAATTGCGTAACCTACAATCTGTCCGGGACCGTGATACGTTACGTCGCCGCCTCTGTCAATTTCAAAGACGGAAATATCATGCTCGTTCAAAAATTTTTCATCAGCGAGAATATTCGCAGTATCTGCGACTTTCCCGAGCGTGTAAGTATGAGGATGTTCCAACAACAAAAGCGTATCGTTAATTTCATCACGCCTTCGCTTTTCATGCAAAATTTTCTGTAATCGCCACGCTTCGGCGTATTCGATTAACCCCAAGTCTGCATAAGCAAGAGTTCTAAATGTGGATTGCTTCGTCGTTTGCATCGCCAGCGGCTTCCATTATCGCTTCGGACAAAGTGGGATGAGCGTGAACGGTTTTTAATATCGTTTCGTAAGTCGCTTCGAGGTTTTTGGCAATGCCGAGCTCGGCTATAAGCTCCGTCGCCTCCGCTCCGATAATATGCGCTCCGAGCAGTTCGCCGTATTGCGCGTCGAAAATCAGTTTAACGAACCCTTCTCTTTCCCCTATTGCTGTTGCCTTTCCGCTTGCGGAAAACGGGAACTTCCCTATTTTCAAGTCAAATCCGCGTTCACGCGCTTCACTTTCAGTCAATCCCACACTTGCCATTTGCGGAACGGCATATGTGCAACCCGGGATTGCGTCGTAATTTACGGGCGCGGGATTTAAGCCTTTAATCGTTTCCACGCAATGAATCGCCTCGGCGCTTGCAACGTGAGCCAATAAGGGCGGTCCTATTACATCGCCGACGGCATAAATATTCTCGACATTCGTTGCGTAAGTTTTTTTATCCACCGAAATAAATCCGCGTTCGGTTTTTACTCCGAGAGTTTCAAGACCGTAACCTTCAAGATTTCCCGTAACGCCGATTGCGTTCAAAACTTTATCCGCAACAAGAGTTTCATTTTTCCCGTCCTTTTCAATTAAAACTTCCACACGGTTACCTTTCACTTCGGCTTTAATTACGCGCGTTCCCAAATGTGTTTTAATTCCGCGTTTGTTAAACGCGCGTTTGAGTGTTTCGGAAACTTCCGTATCTTCGAGCGGCGCTAAAGAATCGAGCATTTCGATAATTGTTACATCCGTTCCGAACGTATTATAAAAATAAGCGAATTCAATTCCGATTGCGCCCGCGCCTATTATTATTAGGCTTTCGGGTTGTTCTTCGAGCGACATAGCTTCTTTACTCGTGATAATAAATTTTCTGTCAACGGGAATGTCGGGAAAAGTTTTCGGTTTACCGCCCGTAGCAATAATCGCTTTATCGAAAAAAATTTTCTCGGTTTCTTCTCCCGCTTCATTCAAAATTTTAATCGCGGCGTTATTCTCGAAAACGCCGTAACCTTTTATTCTTTCTATTTTATTTTTCCTCATCAAATATTCCACGCCCTTTACGACGCGCTTCGACACGCTTCGACTTCGTTTGATAATCTTCTTGAAATCATAAGTTACGTTCTCCGCGCTGAACCCGAAATCCTTACCGCGATTTTTCGCAATGTCGTAATATTCGGCGCTTTTCAGCAACGCTTTCGTAGGAATACAACCCCAATTAAGACACGTTCCGCCCAAATCGCTTTTATCTATCACAACGGTTTTGAAACCGAGTTGAGCGGCTCTGATTGCCGCCACGTATCCGCCGGGTCCGCCGCCGAGAACCGCAATGTCGAATTTTTCGTTCATTTTTTTCTCCTTTAATTTACTGCGCAATATAGCAAAAAGAAGATGTTATGCACAATCGGGAAAAGTTAATTCAAATTTTCAACATCCCGTATGAATTAACAAAAACAGGAATAAATTTCCACTTTCATTTATTTCAACGCAAGATTTTCACGTATAAAGAAAAAGGCATCGACAAACGGCCGATGCCTTCGAAAACAAACACGCTTAATTTATTTTAATCGCGCAAACCTTCCTTGGAAGAAACGCAAATATTTCGGTTCATAAACCATTTTCAAGCCTTTAATGGATTTGCGCTTGTCATAAACCGCCGCAATCGATTCGGCGGTCACGTCGAGATGAGCTTGCGTGTAAACGCGACGCGGAATTGTCAAGCGAACAAGCTCCAATTTCGGATAACGATGCTTGCCCGTCTTCGGGTCGCGACCAGCGGAAACTATTCCGCGCTCCATCGAGCGCACGCCGGAATCGATGTAAATTTCAATAGCGAGCGTTTGCGCGGGAAATTCATCTTGCGGCATATGCGACAAAAATTTCTTCGCGTCGAGAAATACCGCGTGTCCGCCTATCGGGCGCACAATCGGAATTCCGTATTCGATTAATTTGTTACCGAGATATTCCACTTGTCCGATGCGCGTTCTGATTGTATCGAACTGCACCATTTCTTCAATGCCGCGCGCCATCGCTTCCATATCGCGTCCGGCCAAACCGCCGTAAGTGTGCAAGCCTTCGTAAACAACAACCATATTGCGCGCTTCTTCGAAAACCTTCTTATCTTTCGTCGCAAGAAATCCGCCGATGTTAACCATTAAATCCTTTTTAGCGCTCACCCAAATTCCTTCGAAGTGCGACATCATTTCGAGCAAAATTTCCGCTATGCTTTTCGATTTATAACCGCGCTCGCGCATCTTGATGAAATACGCATTTTCAACGGCGCGCGTTGCGTCCATCCACAAACGTATTTTATATTTGTCCGCAAACTCATGAACCTTTTCCAAATTTTTCATCGAAAACGGTTGACCGCCCGCCATGTTTACGGGTCCCGCCATACTGATATACGGAATTTTATCCGCGCCGACTTGCTTAACAAGTTTTTCCAATTTCTTCAAATCGATATTTCCTTTGAAAGGATGTTCCGCTTCGGGAATATGCGCTTCGTCGATAATAACGTCAACGAACGTTGCGCCCGCGAGTTCCTGATGAAGACGGGTTGTAGTGAAATACATATTGCCGGGGACATAATCGCCAGGCGTGATGAGAATTTTAGAAATCATATGTTCCGCCGCGCGCCCCTGATGCGTGGGCACGAAATAAGGCATTCCGTAATATTTTTGAATGTTGCTTTCGAGATGATAAAAATTCTTGCTTCCGGCGTACGCTTCGTCGCCGAGCATCATTCCCGCCCATTGATTGTCGCTCATCGCGTTCGTGCCGGAATCGGTTAACAAATCGATGTAAACATCTTCCGAACGTAACAAGAACGTATTGTAGCCCGCTTCCTTCGCGGCTTTTTCGCGTTCTTTTACGGTCAACATTTTAATAGGTTCAACGACCTTGATTTTGAAAGGTTCAGCCCAACTTCTTTTAGCCGGTCTTTTTGTTTTCTTTGCCATTTGTAGCTCCGATTTTTATTCGTTATTGGAATTTTCTTTTTTGTATTCCGCAACCACAATCGAACTTATCCCGCCGCGAACATTGAACTTTGCGGTAAGTTTCATATAGCGCGGCTGACAAACCGCAACCAAATCGTCCAATATTCTGTTCGTAACCGCTTCGAAATAAATTCCGTCGTTTCGAAAAGAGTTCAAATAGAATTTATACGATTTCAATTCCACACAGTATTTATCGGGAATATATTCAAGCACCATCGTCGCAAAATCGGGTTGCCCCGTTTTGGGACAAAGCGACGTAAACTCCGGCGCAGTATGTTCAATTACGTAATCTCTGTCTGGATAAGGATTTTCAAACACTTCGAGAATTTTTCTTTTATCTACCATCTTCACATACCTCTCTTAATTCATTGTTCATTATTTATCGAAAAAATATTTTGGTCTTGTTTTGTAAGGAATCGGGTCTTCGATACCAAGTTGTTGAAATCCGCGCAGACGCAAAGCGCAACTGTCGCAAACTCCGCACGCTTCGTCCTCGTTTTGGTAGCACGACCACGTAAGATGAAGCGGGGCGCCAAGTTCAATTCCCTTTTGAATTATCTGCGCTTTTGTCATATGAATTATCGGCGTTTCAATTTTGATTTTCGTTTCGGGCTTAGTTCCCAAATCAATCGCCCTTTGAAACGCTTCGAAAAAATTCGGACGACAATCGGGATAGCCGGAAGAATCTTCATAAACCGCTCCGATAAAAACAGCGCGCGCTCCGAGCACTTCCGCCCAGCTTGCCGCCGCCGTCAAAATATTCGCGTTGCGAAAAGGAACGTATGACGTAGGAATTTCCTTGCTTTCGAGATTCGCTTCGGTAACTTCCATACTTCTATCCGTAAGCGACGAGCCGCCGATTTCAGCGAGATGACGGAAATCAATCACAAGACGCTTACTTACCGAATAAAAATCGGCAATATCGTGAAACGCTTTCAGTTCGCGCTTTTCAGTTCGTTGTCCGTAATTTACGTGTATCATCGCAAGTTCATATTTTCGCGATGCGATTGCGGCGGTAACGCAACTGTCCAATCCGCCGCTGACCGAAACAACTGCAAGCGGTTTTTCGTTCATACTATCCTTAAAAATTTAAAACTTAAATTTAGTAAAAAAAAGAGAAATTTATTCAAAAGAGGGATTCTAACACCAAATGTCTCGTAACATAATATTCGATTAAATAATAAATCTTTTCAGTTTTACAAAACATAACGGAAGACGGAAATCTCAGACGCGAATTAAACTCATTTAATCGTCAAAAAAATAATTAAATTTGCACAATCGATTAAAAAATGCATTGAAAGGAAACGCTGTGAGCGACAAACTTTACACTTTGCCCATTGAAAAACTGCTTGATTGGATTCTCGAAGAGGAAAAAAACGGATTTATTTTCGGCATTCCGAAAGAACTTTTTTTCATTCCGCAAAAAGAAAATCCGTTTGAAATAAAACGTTACGGCGAAATTATCGAAACGCCGCTCGGCGTTGCCGCGGGACCGCATACGCAAATGGCGCAAAATATCGTTGCCGCGTGGCTTACGGGCTCCCGCTATATCGAATTGAAAACGGTGCAAACGCTCGACGAACTCGAAGTTACAAAACCGTGCATTGATATGACGGACGAAGGTTACAATTGCGAATGGTCGCAAGAACTGAAAATCGACAATTCGTTCGACGAATATCTGAACGCGTGGATACTCATTCACATTTTACGCGATAAATTTTTCGACGAAAAAAGCGAACGCGGATTTATTTTCAATATGAGCGTCGGTTACGATTTGCAAGGCGTAATGAAACCGAACGTGCAACGTTTTCTCGATAAAATGACAAACGCACAAAAGGAACTTGAAGAAAAAATAGAAAGAATTTCCGCCATTTATCCGCGCGTTAAAGAATTGAATATTCCCTCAAAAATTTCCGGAAGCGTTACGCTTTCGACGATGCACGGCTGTCCGCCGGATGAAATAGAAAGCATCGCGCGTTATTTGATTGAAGAAAGAAAATTGAACACGGCGGTAAAATTAAATCCCACGTTGCTTGGACCCGACGATTTGAGAAACATTTTGAACAATAAACTCGGTTACGAAACCGTTGTGCCCGACGAAGCGTTTGAGCACGATTTGAAATTCGACGATGCTATTGGAATAATTGAGCGTCTTACGGAAACGGCGAGAAAGAACGGCGTTGAGTTCGGTTTAAAACTCACTAACACGCTCGAAGCGTTGAACCGAACGAAATATCTTCCCGAAAACGAAAAGATGGTTTATATGAGCGGGCGCGCGCTTCACCCGATTTCGGTTAATCTTGCGGCGAAGTTACAAAACGAATTCGACGGCGCGCTCGACATTTCCTTTTCCGCCGGCGTTGACGCTTTTAACGTCGCGGAAGTTCTTGCTTGCGGAATAAAACCCGTTACGGTTTGTTCCGATTTATTAAAGCCCGGCGGATACGGACGAATGGCGCAGTATTTCGAAGAAATTGCGAAAGCGCTTGAAAATAAAGGCGCTCGCGATTTGGAAACGTTCGTCCTCAATAAATTCGGTAGCGAAACGGATTATAAAAAAGCGACTCTTGAAAATTTAAACAATTACGCGCGAGAAGTATTAAATCAAAATCGTTACAAAAAAGAAATTTTCAAATACGACGGAATTAAAACAAAACGCGAGCTGACGGTTTACGATTGCGTTTACGCGCCTTGCACGGAAACGTGCGCCGTTTCGCAAGACGTTCCCGAATATATGTGGCACACGGCAAACGGCGATTACAAAAAAGCGTACGAAGCGATAATTAAAGCGAATCCGCTCCCGAACATTACGGGAATGGTTTGCGACCATTTGTGCCAAACCAAATGCACGCGAATGAATTACGACAACACGCTTTTGATTAGGGAAATCAAACGTTTCGTAGCCGAACGCGAATCAAAAGACTTCAAACTCGAACCTAAATCGCCTAACGGAATTAAAGTCGCGATTATCGGCGCGGGACCTTCGGGACTTTCCGCCGCATATTTTCTTGCGCTTGAAGGATGCGACGTTGAAGTCTTTGAAGCGAACACGTTTGCAGGCGGAATGGCGGCGAGCGCGATTCCTGTTTTTCGTTTGCGCGGCGATAATCTTGAAAAAGACGTGGAAAACATAAAATCGCTCGGCGTTAAATTCCACTTTGAAAAAGAAGTAACCGCGCAAGAATTCAACGAAATGCTTTCCGTTTACGATTTCGTTTATATTGCGGTCGGCGCTCGTAAAGGGAAAAAACTCGGTATCGAAGGCGAAAACCTAAACGGAGTTTACGACCAACTTACCTTTCTTGCAAAAGTTAAAGAAAACTCGAATCTCAATATCGGCAAGCGAGTTGCTGTTATTGGCGGCGGAAATTCGGCAATGGACGCGGCGCGAACGGCGAAACGTCTCGTAGGCAAAGACGGAAACGTTACGCTTCTTTACAGAAGGACAATAAAGGAAATGCCTGCAGACAGAGAAGAAATCGATGCGTTGATTGAGGAAGGCATTGAAATTATTGAACTTGCCGCGCCGGAACGAATTGAAGCGAGCGACGGCGGGTTAAAACTTGTTTCTTCGAAAATGAAACTCGGAGAAAAAGACGCTTCGGGCAGAGCGCGTCCGATTAAAATTCAGGGTTCGGAGTTCGCAATGAATTTCGATACGATAATAAGCGCAATCGGACAGGAAACCGCTCTTGACTTTTTCCCTTTCGAAAAATTGGAACTCGACGAAGGGACGCACGAAACGCAAATCGAAAACGTATTTGCAGGCGGCGACGCAATACGCGGCGCGGATACGCTCATTAACGCAATTGCCGACGGACAAAAAACCGCAAAAATTATTCTTGAACGCATCGGGGAAAAACTTGACATTGCAATTGCGCACAAAGACAAGTTAAGCAAAGCCGAACAACGCGTAAAAGCGGCGCGAAGAGTTTACGGCGTTCAATTGCCCGTAATTCCGCTTGAACAAAGAACAAGTTTCGAAATGGTTCATCCCGCGTTAACGGAAGAAGACGCACGAAAGGAAGCGGCACGTTGCCTTTACTGTAACGACGTTTGCAACGTGTGCGTCACCGTTTGTCCGAACCTTGCGAATCTCCCGATTGACACGCAACCGTTTGAAAAGAAATATCCGATTGTGCGTTACACAAACGGGAAAGCGGAAATCATCGGGCGAAAAACTTTCCGCGTGGAACAAGTCCACCAAATAATAAACATCGGCGATTTTTGTAACGAATGCGGCAACTGCAATACTTTCTGTCCTACGGCGGGAGCGCCATATAAAACAAAGCCGAAATTTTACTTGACGGAAGAAAGTTTTGCGGCGGAAGACAATTGCTACTTCATTACCGAAAATTCAATTAAATACAAACGAAACGGCGAAATTCTTGAAGTCTCCTTTTCGGGAAATTTCGCTGAAGTTAGAAGTAATGGCATCAATGCGAAAATAGATACGGAAACATTCGAACCTATTGAAATAATGATGAACGAAAACGCCGAATACGATTTCGTAAAAGTTGCGGAGATGGTTTATCTGTTTGAAAATCTTGCTCACTTGCCTGCGTTTAAGCAAGCGTGAAATTAGGTTAGCAAATGCTAACCGACAATTTTCTTTAATTGATACAATTTCGAGATTTCGTAAGTCGGTTTAATTTCCGAAGTGTTTGTTTTCTTTTCGGGATTAAACCAACACGTCGCAATACCGTAATTATTGCCTCCGAGAATATCGGACGTGAGTTTATCGCCAATTATCAAGGCTTTGCTTTTATCTTTGCATCCGAGTTTCCCGAAAGCGACGTCGAAAATTTCTTTGTTCGGCTTTGTGAAACCGACTTCTTCGGAAATAATTATCGCGTCCCAAAATTTCGCAAGTTGCGAATTGTACAACCGCTTTCGCTGAACAATCGTCAATCCGTTTGTAATTATAGCCATCCGAAATTCGCCCGCAAGTTCTTCTATCAAATTTTTTGCGCCCGGCAAAAGCGAGTTTTCTTCCGAAAGATTGAGAAGATACTTTTTACCGAATTCCACGCAATCGTCACACTCGATTTTAAGCGCATTAAAAAAGCGAACGAATCGTTCCGTTTTTAATTTTTCCGCGGAAATTTCGTTCCGTTCGAATTCCTTCCATATTTGCAAGTTTACACTTTTGAAAACGGGAAGATATTCCGCTTCGTTGTATGTCAATCCGAAATCCGCAAAAGTTTTTCGCAACGCATACTTTTCCGTTTTTTCAAAATCGTACAGAGTGCCGTCGGCATCAAAAAGCAATAGTTCGAATTTTTTATTCATAACTTTCATAGAAAAAATTAATAAAAAAAGCCGTCGCGTCGCCGCAACGGCTTGAAAATAAGCGTGTAATTTTATTTGTACATTTCGTCAATCAAATCGCGATAACGTTCTTCGATAACTTTTCTTCTTACGCTCAGTTTTGGCGTAAGTTCGCCGTCTTCAACGGAGAACGGTTTATCGAGCAACGTAAATTTGCGCACGCGTTCGAAGTTAGCCAAGTTCTTTTGGAATTGCGCAAGTTCTTTGTTCAACATATCTTCAATTTGTTTGAGTTTAACGAGCTCTTTCGGGTCCTTGTACGGAATTCTGTGAGCGTCGGCGTATTCTTTCAACGCTTCGAAATCCGGCACGATAAGAGCCGTGATGTACATTCGTCTGTCGCCAATTAAAACGAACTGCTCAATATATTTGCTTGCAAGGAACATATTCTCAATCGGCGTTGGCGCAACGTATTTTCCGCCGGTTGTTTTGAACAAGTTTTTCTTTCTGTCCGTAATAATCAGAAAACCTTCGGCGTCGAAAACACCGATATCGCCGGTGTGAAACCAACCGTCTTTCATCACCGCTTCTGTTTCCTTCTTGTTCTTGTAATAGCCTTGCATAATATTCGGACCGGCGGCAAGAATTTCACCGTCGGAAGCAATTTTCAATTCGACGCCGGGAATTACTTTTCCGGGCGAACCGAATTTGTAATCGTTTTCGCGATTACAAGTAAGCACGGGCGAAGTTTCGGTCAAACCGTAACCCTCGATAATCAACATTCCCGCGGCTTCGAAAAATTCGCCGAGTTCTCGCGGCAAAGCGGCGCCGCCGGAAACAAAGAAGCGTAAATTTCCGCCTGTGATTGCATAAAGTTTATCGAGAACGAGTTTTTTTGCCGTGTTATATTTCAGTTTGAGCGTAAGCGGAACGGGACGTCCTTCCCTTTTAAGTCTGTGATATTCTTTGCTTACGTTAATGCTCCAATCGAAAATCTTCCGTTTTTTCGGCGGTTCTTTTTCCATTTTGCGAATAATTTTGGAATACATTCTTTCGAACAAACGCGGCACCGCGGTCATTACCGTCGGTTTTATCTCAAGTAAATTCGACGCGATTTTTTCAATGCCTTCGGCATAAGCGATAGTCGTTCCCGCCGAAAACGGGAAATAATAACCCGCCATTCTTTCGAACACGTGACAAAGCGGAAGAAACGAGAGGAACGTATCTTTATCGTCAACGTGTAAAACCTGATGCACCGCGTGCACGTTCGACAAAATATTTTTGTGCGTAAGCATTACGCCTTTCGGTTCGCCCGTTGTTCCGGACGTGTAAATCAGCGTGCACAAATCGTTTTCGTTCGCGCGGTCAAGCGCATGAATAAAATATTCGGGTTCTTCTTCTTTGAACTTTCTTCCCAAATCCTGAACTTGTTTGAACGTATAAACATTTTCGCCGTATTCCGACAAATCTACGTCGTTCATCACAACGATGAATTTTAACTTGGAAAGATTGTCGCGAACCTTCATTACCTTGTTCAAATGGAATTTGTTCGAAACGACAACGCCTACGGATTCCGAATTATCGAGAATAAAACGCACGGTGTCGGCTGTTGAAATCGGATAAAGCGGAACATCGATTGCGCCCAATCCGAGAATAGCCAAATCGGTGTAAGCCCATTCGGGACGATTTTCCGAAATCATTGCAACCTTGTCATCTTTTTTAACGCCGAGCGTTGCCAAACCGAGAGCGAATAATTCGGTTTGTTCGAAAATTTCATCGTAAGTAATGTCCACATATTTGCCGCCGCGCTTTACTTTCAACACGGCTCTGTCTTTGCCTTTTCCGTATTCAAGCGTCATGTACTTGAACATTTCCGGAATGGTCTTAAAGTTTGCTAAAGCTCCCATATGTTATAGCTCCATATTTTTGAAAAAGTAAATTAATTTATTATTTCAAAATTTATTTTGCAACTAAAAAAGGGATAAAGTTGTAAACTGTTGGGACACGGTACAAATAATTTTTGATTTCTACCGCCGTTGATTTTTTCTTTTTTAATCGAAGATAATCTTTTTCGTGCACTTTCGGGAACAGATAATTTTTCTTGAAATCGATTTGCAAATTAATAGCGGCTCTTATTATCTTCTTTTGTCAATTACAAAAAAGTTCATGGAAAAATTTCATAGAATATTTTTTACACTTTTAATTTTTCTCGGAATTGTAATCAAGGCTCAAAACAGCATTACACTCGAAGGACAAACACCGCGTTACGTCCATGAAAACGGTAGTTCCGAGATAGCGTGCGTGCTTTATATCGAGACGGATAACGCCGATTCGGCAATGATAAGATTATCTTCCGAAAAAATTACATTCGGCGACACCGTAACGGTAAAAACGGATTCTTCCGTTCTTTTTCTGCCCGTAAAAAAATTTCTTGGTGAGTTCGTTTTGGGTCTCGACAGTTCAATAGTCGAAAAAATCAAAAACAGATCCGTTCTGCTTCAAATTCCTTTTTCGAATTCACAGAACGATGAAATCAACTTCGAAGCCGAATTATTCGAAAACGATTCTTCTATTTACAAAATCACTTCCACCGAAACGAACGACGACGGAGATTATTTATCCCCCCTTATTTTGAACACGTTTCGCCCCGCTCCGAATAAACATAAAACATTAAAAACCTACGCGGGTTCGGAATTTTTCTTTTCGGTTAATCTTGATTCAACGGATAATTTTGAAATATCTTTTTGGCTCGAAGCCGAAAACGATTTGCCGCGAAATGCTTTCACGTTGAACGTTTCTGCGGAAAATTCCGAAAATCTGACGACTTTAACGACCGACGCCTTCGGCATGCTGACTTTCTTTCACACATGCGACGCGGAAATTTACGAGGAATATTTTTTAGCGCCCGAAAGTTGGCATCACATTTCATTAAGTTTTAAAGAAAACCGCATTACTCTTTTAGCGGACGATAAAAAAATACAGGAGAAAGAACATTATTATTTTTTCCCCGAAAAAATCAATGTAAAATTCGAAAATACCGTTCCGATAGAAATTCATTTCGCCGAAATTCTTTGCACCGCGAAAATCGGTGAAGAGAAAGAGGAGAAGAAATTATTTAAAACGGATTTCAATAAAATAGAAACTCTTGAGGGTGAAAACGACATAAATAACGCCATCAGCGCGAACAATTGCGAAATTTCGGAAAAAGATTTCCCCGTACTTATTTCACGGCCTCAAATTAATATCAACATATCTTCCGCATATACTACTGTGGAGTGGTTCAATGACAAGGACGAAAACGTCGCGACTTTCGTCCTCGAAAAATCTCTCGGCTTCGAAGATTTCGTTCCGATTTTCACGGTCGAAACTCCCGAACTCCACGAACGCTATTATTACGACGATTACAATACCGAAAACGCCTCGGTAATGTTTTATCGCGTTAAGCAAATCGACAAAAACGGTGAGATTGTTTATTCCGACCAAATCAAAGTCGGGAAAGCGAAAATCAACGATTTTATTCTCAACCAAAATTTTCCGAACCCCTTCAATCCTTCCACGACTTTTTCCGTCGAAGTAATTATTCCGGGATATTTCGAAATTGCGGTTTACGATTTGGTCGGGAAAGAAGTTCAAACCTTGCATAAGGGAACGTTGACACAAGGCGTTTACAATTTCGAATTCAACGCTGGTAATCTTCCTTCGGGAATTTATTTATTGCGTGTAAAGTCGCAAACACAGACGGTCGTTCGAAAAATCATTTTTGCAAAGTAATTTTTTTATTCCCCCGCTCCGCTTTCTTCTCGCAAAACGTTAAAATAAGTTATGCTTGTCTTTTTTATAAAGAAAAGTTATATTTAGAGCGAAAAAAGAAACGATGAAATGAAGATAGACCTGTCATTCATACCGGAGGAGATTTTAACGGAAAAGATTAAAAAACTCAAAGACCTTGAGTTCGAATATCCTTATACCGATGAAGACAAGTTCTCTCCGAATTTCATTAAAAGCAAGCGAACGCATTTCGAAGATTTGCCCGATGTTGACATTCGCTTGCAAAAACGACAAAATTACAAAAAGCTCGAAAAGGCGCTTTTGGATTTGGCGTGCAAACAGAAAAAAGCGGGAAATCTTGAAATTGCAGTTGAAATATTCAGATTTCTCGTTGAAATCGGTTCGAAATATGCAAAACCGAAAGAAGAACTCGCACGACTTTACGCAAAAACAGGCAACAAACGTTGCTTAAAATGGATTTGTAACAAAATCAGAACTCAATTATCCTCCGATAAAATTGTGGAAGAGAACACGAAATTGGAAAAATTCCGTAAAAAATTCAGAGCCGAATTAAATAAACCGAAAAAAAGAGGTAGGAAGAAAAAACAATGAAAATCATGTTGGTTACCGACGAACCGAATCTCGAAAGTAAAATCGCAAAAAGGTTCGGGCATGCGAATTATTATTTGATTTACGATTTGGATAACGACACATTCGAAGCGATGGAAAATCCAGGACACGGCGAAAAACATGACGTGCTGTACGACTTGGCAAAAAAAGGCGTAACAACATATATTGTCGGAAATATCGGGCCCGGCGCGTACGAAACCGTGCAAGAAATAGGCGCGGAAGTTTATCTTGCACGCTTAATGAAAGCAAAGGACGCCATTGCGAAATTTAAAGCCGGCGAACTTCAAAAGCTCGAAAATCCGACATTAAAACGAAGTATTGAGCGCCACTAAAAAGTTCCGGATAATCTTCAAAAGAGACACAAATAGTTGAGGAGACGCGCTTTCGCGTTTAAAAAATCCTCCTTAATTCGGTATTGATTTCCTCAGCCTCAAGCTCAATTCACTATCAGCCGAACGTTCAATTTTTCGTTTCGTAACTATATTTTAAGTCTTTCATTTTAATTTATTCAATAAAAAAGCCCGCTCTCATTTGCGGGCTCTTTTTCAAATGTGTTATTACGAAATTAATGTTCGTCAGGTTCTTCTTCCCAACCTGTAATCATCGCTTTGATGTTCGCAAAAATCGTATGTCCCGTGGTCGTCATGTAAACATGTCCGATTATAAAAGAAAGTACGAGAAATGCAATTGCCGTATGAATAATCGCAGGCGACCACAAAGTTTCAGTTGTGCCTAAAAAGGCGTTCGGATTTCCGTAATACATGTAAAGAAATCCCGTAACAATTTGCGCGGGTAAGAGAACAAGTACCAACCCTAAATAAGTAAGTCTTTGCAACGGATTCATTTTATTTTCAGGCGTTTTTTCTACGGGATGCGGTTCGCCTTTGAAAATTCCTATCATATAATATCTGATTTGGTCCATCAAATGGTCTGTGGTAGGAATATATTGTCGCCAATTTTTTGTGGTAACGTGCCACAAAAAAGCCGCAAGATAAAGATAGAAAAGCGACCAACCGCAGAAATTGTGAATTGTAACGGCATTTTCGAATCCGAATATGTTCCAATTCCCGTGCACGTCGAAACCTGTAAGAATTAATGTAATTACGAGAATGGCTTGCAACCAATGCCACAGCCTTTCGAAACGAGCGTACATATATACTTTTTTCATGATAATTTCCCCTTAATTTTTCTTTGCAAAAATCATTCTTCCGAGTCCGTGTCCGAGAACACCGACAAGAGTAAGCAATGCGAGCCACCAACCGATTATATCGAGCGCCGCTATTCTATCGCGACCGGGTACGTACAAATCGGGGTCTTTAAGTTTTGCCAAACGTCCGTCGCGGGCGTGGCAATCTTCGCATTTCAAAGCCTCCTCTTTCGGGGAAACCATGTGGTTAACAGGCCAATAACTTTCGGTTTTAACAAAACCGTATTCGCCGCTATATTTTTGTCCGATATACGCCATTCCTTTTTCAGCGGCTTTTCCCCAATCGTATTCGGCCCAGAAAGCACCGCTTCCTTTTTTGCCGAAAAGTTTGGGTTGTATCATTGTTTTGAATTTTTTATCGTAAATCTGTTTGCCTTTGAAAATCTTAACGGGAATGATTTTCCCGTCTTTATACGAACCGCCGAGTTTATTTAGCACTACAGGTTTCGTATCGTCGATTTTATCGGTAATTAAAACGTGTTCCGCCGTTCCGTTAGAGAAAACATAATCCGGAATTACGTTTACACCGTATGTGAATTCTCCTTTTTTAGCCATATAGGAATGCACTTTGAATTTTTCGACAGGTTCGCCCGTAAGTCCGTCAATCGGATGACCTTCTTTGTTAAGCGGTTTTCCGCCGTATTTCGCAAGCGGCTTACCGTCGGTATTAAGTCCCGCCTTCGACCAGTCCCAACTCATCTTAGTGGGATTTACTTTTGCATACACAGGGATATGACACGTTTGGCATGCAACTTTTTTCATGTGTCTGTTAATAACTTCTTTTTTGTGAAATTCGCCTTTGTGGCAATCTTCACAATAAACCCTGTTATTCTTATTATTCGTCTGAATAGTTAAAAGCGTTCCGGGTATTTGGTGATTGTAAGTTTTATGGCATTCGACGCATTGCATATTTGCGCCGTCAATTCCCATATGCACGTCAACTTTTTTAGTTGTTTTGTTTAACGCTTTTTCCAAATCCCCGTGTTTTACGTTGTTTCCGCCGCCGCCACTATAATGGCATGTACCGCAATTATTGCGTTTCGGGCGTCCTACGCTCTGCGCAACTTTATTATAATCGGGCGGATAAAACTTTTTACCGTTTGGCGGAAAGACGGTTTCTTCGGTTACGGGATATCCCGCTTTGGTCGGGAATTTTTTGTATGTACCCGTTTGGTCGTGGCAAACGAGACAGTCAATATTTTTCGGATTCTTAAAATCAAAATTTTTGTCCTTCCACCCGTAACCCGCGTGACAACTCGTACAACGCGGTTCGTTTGAACGAATACCTATACAAAAGTTGTTAAGCACCTCCGCTTTTCCGAGCATATATTTGCCGTGCGCCGCATCCTCAACGGGCTCGTTCCACAGCCAGTGCGGCGTTTTCATAAACTCGTCGTCGCGTTTGTTGTGGCAAGTAATACATGCTTCGGTAACTTCATGGGGTGATTTGAATTCTTTCTGCAATTCGGGGAACTTACTGTGATCCACTCCCGCTTTGTGAACATGCGGGGCTTTTTCAAGATTGTAATCCACATAATCCTTATTTTGAGCGTAGATTGTGGAAACAACAAAAAGAACAATTAACATCGGGACGGAAAGTAACCTTCTTTTACTCATATTTTTCCCTGTGTTTATTTTGAGAAATTATACATAAAAAGATATAAATATCTATTTAAAAATAGAAATAAAAATTTAACAATGTTACCAATTATTATATTAAAAAATTTCTAAACAGCAATATGTTATTTTCGAAAATAATGATAAATTTGTTAATTATATAATTTTGAAATCTAAGATGACAAGAATAAAACAACTGCGAGAACTTGCCGATTATTTGACGGAACAAAAAGAATACGAGAAAGCGTATTATGTTTATTCCGAAATTTACGACCGATTTTGGGACGTAATAGCAAAAATTCAGGCGGGTATTAATGAATTTTCGAGAGAATTTCTTTCGAATACCGTGCGCGCCTCATTGGAGTTCAAACGTAATTTCCATTTAAGCGCTGTTAATTCCACGTTCATTCGCGAATTCGATTTGGATTTGGACGAAGCGCTCAACGAGTATATTTTTCTTTCTTTCGGCAGATTGCAAAGCATAATTTATTCCGAAAAACTTTTACACGAAGTTACGTCGCACGTAATAATTCACGAATTTCTTACGTTATACAATTTGTTGTTAAACGCAGTTAACGAAAATTGGGTTAACATTCTTCTGAAAAATTATACGCCGATTACCGAAAAAGGAAAAATCAAAAGCATAATTCCAAGAGTAAAAGAGCAGGACGCTAAGAAAATAATTACGGAACTTTCCCCGCGCTTACAACAAGAAGAATGGCGAATTGTCAATACGCTCTTGCTCGATTATCTTGTAATTACGGAGCAAAATAAATCAAGATTTTTCACTTCGTTGAAAAAGGTTGTGGGCAATTATTCTTTCGGGTACAAAAAAAGTTATTACAGAGCGGAAGAACGAAAAAAGAAAAGCGGTTCTTACAGAAAGTACGAACGCCACGAAAAATATGAAGAGTACAATTTCGGGAAAGAAGAAGAGCACGACGAAATTCATCCCGAATTAATGAACGAAGAATACAAAGCGATTTATTACGGCAAAATATTGGGTTTGAAGGGAAAAGTGACGAAAAAGGATATTAGAAAACAATATTTAAAAATGATTTCGCTTTATCATCCCGACAAAGTAGCGGGTTTGGGCGACGAACTTCGCGAACTTGCCGAACGAAAAACCAAAGAAATCAACATCGCCTACGAATGGCTTAAAAAGAGATACAATTTTTAACTTACCGAAAGGATTTTTTATGCAACGTTCAGTTTTATTCATTATTACGATAATATTTTATTATGCGACCGTTTCGGCGCAAACCGTACCGGCAATTTACACTAACATTCATTACGACGAAAACGGTAAATTATACGTCCTAAACGCGGAAGGAGAAAAAATTTACGAAACCCCTTCCGGCACTTCGTACGATTGGGATACGATTTTCGGTAACCCGAAAGGGACGAAAAACGGTGTTGCTTTCGATTTCGGCGAAAGTTTTAACGGTTTTCTTACATACGGATTTATTCCCGAAAACGACTCCAAATATCCGCAACCGATTTTTTTGTGGAAAACCGAAAAAATCGAAAAGGGCAAAGCCGAAATTAACATGACAAAATGGATGAGAAAACAATTCGATATTCCGAAGTGGGAAAAATTCGGGAAAGCGACAATCGGTTACCGCGTTATGAACGAAGAAGGCGAAATGATTCTGGACTCGAAAATAAACGTTCTCGGAAAATCGCCGTTTACAATCGCTCCGACGATTATCGAAGGTCCCTTTGTCGCCAAACTCGGAGAAAAGGAAGCGACGATTTGGTTCAAGACGAATTCTCCGATTAAATCGAAGATAAAATTATCCGACGGAACAACGGCGGAAATTCAATCCGAAACTCTTTTCCACGAATTCGTTTTTACGAATCTAAAACCCGCTACGAATTACGATTACGTAATCGAATACGGTGAGTTTTCGGAAAAAGGAAGTTTCAGAACGGCGAATCCCAAAGGAGACGAAGAACCTTTCGTTTTTGCTTACGCAAGCGATTCAAGAAATTCAAGCGGCGGCGGAGAACGCGATATTTACGGCGTAAACGTATATGTTCTAAAAAAAATCTTCGCGCTCGCTTCACAAGAGAACGTTCGATTTATGCAATTTACGGGCGATATTATCGACGGTTACACTTCAAGTCTCGACAGAATGAAATTGCAGTATTACAATTGGAAATACGCCGTTGCGCCATTTGCCAAGTATTTTCCGGTTTATCCCACGATGGGAAATCATGAAAATTACGATTTCTTTTTCGTGAAAAAAGGGACGAAAGAAAAATATGTAATCGATAAATTCCCCTTCGATACGGAGTCGTCGGAAGCGGTTTTCGCCGACGAATTCGTGCTTCCCGTGGCGGAAGTAAAAAGCGAAGACGGAGCGGTTTACGACCCCGATCCGAATAAAATCGATTTCCCGCCGTACGACGAAACGGTTTACAGTTACGTTTACGGAAACGTCGCCGTAGTTGTGCTTAATTCCGATTATCTTTATTCTCCTTCGTTGAGAAAAGGCGCAACGATAACTGGAGGCGGATTGCACGGCTACATCATGGATATGCAACTCGAATGGCTGAAAAAAACTCTCGACAAACTTGAAGCGGATGAAAAAATCGAACACATTTTTGTTTCTCAACATACGCCGATACTTCCCAACGGCGGACACCTCGGCGACGGAATGTGGTATCACGGGAATAATGAAAAGCGTCCCTATATCGCGGGAAAACCGCTCGAACAAGGCATCTTGGAACGTCGCGACGAATATCTCGACATCGTAATCAACAACACGAAAAAAGTCCGCGCCATTTTAACGGGCGACGAACATAATTACAGTCGAACATTGATAGCGCCGGGTATCGACATTTATCCGAAAGATTGGGACAAACCGAAACTCACGCTCAAACGCGCGGTTTATCAAATCAATAACGGCGCGGCGGGCGCGCCTTATTATTCGCAAGAAAAAACGCCTTGGAGCGACCATACGAAAAAATTCACGACGCAGAACGCTCTTGTGCTTTTTTATGTGAACGGGCAAAAAGTTCACGTGGTTGTAAAAAATCCCGACACGTTGGAACTAATTGAAGAATACGATTTATTATAAAACATTTCGGGAAACAAGACGAATTTTTTTTGAGAACAATTAAAATTTTAATATCGTTTTTCCTTTTGGCACAATCGGTTCATGCGCAGGACACGACTGTCAGCCAGGCGTTTAAGTTTAACTCGCCGCCGCAGACGTATCAACTGAACAAGAAAAATCGTTTTCCGTCGCATCCGCTTCTTTCAAGTTATTATCTGGTGCAGGAAGCGAAAAAAGGAAATCCGCTCGCAGAACACGAACTCGGACTGCGTTATTTACTCGGCGAAGGTTTTGAAGCGGATACCGCGCGCGCCGTTTATTGGATTTACAAAGCGGCGCAAAGCAAACTTCCTCCCGCATGTTTTAACATGGGACTTTTACTCAATCAAGGTATCGGCGTCGATTGGGACCCGTTCGCCGCATACGATTATTTCAAGTGCGCGGCGAAATTCGGAATGCCCGCGGCTCAATACATTTTCGGCGTCCTTCATTCGTACACAATGATTGTAAATAAAAATTTGAACGAAACTTACAAGTGGGTTAAACTTTCCGCCGAACAAGGTTTCAAGCCTGCAATCGAACTTCTCAAACAACTGCGGGAAACGGGAATCAATTTTGAAGAAACAGCCGCACAAACGTTGACGCCCGATACGACTTCAAACAAAGCGTCTTCATACGTGTTGATGGACGATTCATCGATTAAAAGCAACTTCGGCGTTACCCCGATTGTTTTTGCGCAAGATAGCGCGGTAATGAAATCGAACGATAAGAAAAAATTGCGCGATTTCTTCAATTCGTCAATGAAAAAATTGCGCGAAAAGGTCGGATTTATTCCTACGACGAATGAGCGAAACGATACGACAATTGCGAAACGGGACTCCACCGACGGCTTCGAATTCATTAAGGAAGCGGCGAACGCCGGTAGTCCGGAAGCGCTTTTGTTACTCGGGAAAGCGTACGAACTCGGCGTGAACGTCCCGCAGGATTCAATAAGAGCAACGGTGAATTACATTCGCGCGTATCGCCTCGGAGGAATGAAAGCATGGAGCGTTCTTGTAGAGAGAGCGAATTCGCAAAAGTTTTTCGAACATCTGAAAAAGAAAATAGACGAAGAGAATAATCCGGACGCAATGTACGTTTGGGCAAGCATGCGATTTCTCGGCTTTAATTTTCAAATAACCGACGAACAAGCCGTGGAAATGTTGGAAAAAGCCGCGACGCTCGGTCATTTGCCTTCCTTAATCGAAGCGGGGAAAATTTATTTTACAGGAAAATATGCGGAGAAAGATATTTCAAAAGCCTTTGATTATTGGCGTAAAGCCGCAGAACTCGGAAGCCTCGAAGCGGAAGTTCGTCTTGCCTTCACAACGCTCAACAATCCCGAAAGTTCGAAGGAGGAAAAACGAACGGCTTTGAAAAAACTCGTGAAAGCGGCGAACGGCGGTTCTATTTTAGCGCAATCTTTGCTCGGTTTGGCGTACGAAAAAGGTATCGGCGTAAACGCCAATAAAGGGAAGGCGGCGGAATATTACCGCATTGCGGCGTCACGCGGGAACGAAGCGGCTTACTATTCGCTGAAACGAATGTACGATGAAATTCGTCCGCCCGACCGTGAAGAATTTTATATTTACGAAGAAGAAAAATTGTAATTTGTTTCTATGAAAAGATTACTTGTAATTCCGTCCATTGATATTCAAAACGGTAAAACCGTTCGCGTGGTTCAAGGTTTGCCCGATTTAAACACGGACGCTTACGGAAACGACCCCGTAGAAACGGCGATGCTTTGGCGAAGCGAAAACGCCAAGATAATTCATATCGTCGATTTCGATTTATCGCAAAGAGGCTCGCGACAAAACTTTCCGCTGATTGAAGAAATTTGCGACAATGTAATTATTCCTGTCGAATACGGCGGCGGAGTGCATTCCTTCGAAGATGCGGACGAATTATTTTCGCTCGGAATTTACAGACTTGTAATCGGTTCGCTTTTTTTCGATGACAAAAAAACGTATAAAAAAATTCTTGACCATTTCGGCGCGTTCAGAATTTCGGCGGCAATCGATGTTTACGATAACGAAGTCGTCGTTCATGCGCGTAAGGAAAAAACAGGCTACACTCCCGTTCAATACGCGAAAGAACTTGCTTCGATGGGCGTCGAAAGATTTATTGTAACCGATATAGGACGAAACGGCATGCTCGGCGAACCGAACATCGAATTAACGAAACGAATCGCCGAAGAAACGGGCGTGCGCGTAACTCACAGCGGAGGCGTTTCAACCGCCGACCATTTACACGCATTGCAAGACCTTGTGGAAATAGGCGTGGATTCCGTCATCATAGGAAGAGCGTTGTACGAAAATCGTTTCCTTTGTCAAAAACTTTGGCGAAAAGCGGAGTCGGAATTCTTTTGATTTTAAGAATAGTTCTCTTCCGTTTCTTTCAAGCGAATTTTAAATCGTTTCAAAAAACGGCAATCGATTTACGGAAATATAAAAGCGAAATTTAATACGGCTCGCTTAAATTTCGTTTTGCTATATCGTTCGCCGTTTTTATATTAAAGAAGAAATTCTTCACATTTCCTTTTCCCGGTTTTTTCCGTATCGATTTACAATTATTAAACGGAGTTTGTCATGAAAATTTTATTGGTTGACGATAACCCGGAATTACTATTTATCTACAAATCCTTATTGCTTAAGAAAAAATATCGTGTCGATACGGCGCAGAACGGGAAAGAGGCGCTTGAAATCGCGAAAAAATCCCCGCCCGAAATTATCATCAGCGATATTATGATGCCCGTTATGGACGGTTATACCTTGTGCAAATATTGGCAAGACGATGAAAAATTACGCAACATCCCTTTTTTATTTTACACCGCCGTTTTTACAAGCAAAGAAGACGAAAAATTCGCCTTAGAACTCGGAGCGCGAAAATTTCTAAGAAAGACCATTTCCATTGACGAACTTACAGAAGAAATAGAAAAAATCTTGCGGGAAGATGTTCATAGCGGACACATCGTTAAGGGAAAAACAATAGAAGAAGTTTCGGAATTTTACAAACGTTACAGCGAACGTCTTCATTATCGACTTTCAAAACAGCTTTACGAATTAGATGTTACGAAGAAAAAACTCCAAGACGAACAGAAGGAAAAACAAGCCATCCTTGAAGCGCGCGAAGAATTTGAGAATCAATTGTTTTCGATACTTGACAATTGGCCTTATATTGCCGCGATTCATAGCGACGGAAAAATTCTTTATGTAAATAAAAAAGCGGTCGAAAAATTCGGAGCGAACGACAAAAAAGATTTGGTGGGTCAAAAAATTACAAAATTTATTCATCCCGATTTTTTCCTTTCGGTTCAAGAAAGATTACTCAGATTGGTTAAAAAGAAGGAAACCTTGGAACCGACGCATGAAAAACTTCTGCGATTGGACGGCGGTGTAATAGAAGTAGAAATTTCCGCATACATTTTCCCTTATAAAGGCAAAGATACTTTTCTTGTAATAGCACATGATATAACCGAAGAAAAAAGAAAACAAAAATTGCTTTCCGCGTTAAACGAAGCGGGACACTCCTTGTTACAAGCCTTAACCAAAGATGAGATATTTGAAATCGTCTCCGAAAAACTTTACAATTTTAATATTTCAACGGTGCTTTTACTTGCCGACGAAACTAAAAAAAACGTAACCGTGGAATATTTTCGGTTCAATTCCAACAAACTTCGTTTGCTTGAAATTCTCGCAGGTGAAAAAATTTCGGAAATTGAATTTAACATGGACGACATAGACAAAGAGCGAAAACTTCGCGACGGGAAAACAATTTTCAGAAAAGACCTCTTGCCGCTTTTGGAACATTCATTGCCCGAAAAATACAGAGGGATTGCGGGTAAAATTCTTCAATTACTGAATATCAAAACCAACATTACCTCTCCGATATTTATCGACAATGAATTTACGGGGTTGCTTTCGTTTCAGTCGGAAGATTTGAGAGAAAACGACATCGAAGCCTTTTCTACGTTTTCAAATCAGTTCGCTCTCGCTTGGCGTAACTTGTCCTTAATTGAAAAATTGAAAAGAGAAATAAAAGAAAAAGAAATTTCGCAAAGAGCGCTTTTCGAAAGCGAAATCAGATTCAGAACCCTTGCCGAAGCCGCGCATATCGTAATATATTTGATAAAAGACACGAAAGTAATTTACGTTAATCCTTACACCGAAGAACTTCTCGGTTATACGCTTGAAGAATTGAAAGAAATGAACTTTTGGGATATTATTCATCCCGATTACGTGGAGTACGTAAAAGAAAGGGGTATGGCGCGACAACGCGGGGAAGCCGTACCCGAAAGATATTCGTTTCCGGTCGTGTCCAAAGATGGCAAAATAATTTGGGTGGATTATTCCGCAGGTATCGCTCAAATCGACAATGAAATAATTATCGTGGGAACGGCGATAGATATTACGGAACAACGCGAAACGTTACAAAAATTAAAGGAAAACGAAGAACGGTTCAGAACTTTGGCGGATACGACTTCCACGGCGATTTTCGTTTACTCGGGCGAAAAATTTATTTACGCCAACAAAGCCACACTCGAATTGACGGGATACGATGAAAACGAATTTTTGAAATTGAATTTTTGGGACGTTGTTCATCCCGATTTCAAAGAAATGATACGTCAACGCGGGCTTGCACGTCAGCGCGGTGAAAATGTTCCCGCACGATACGAATTCAAAATCGTCAAAAAAAACGGAGAAGAGCGCTGGGTGGAATTCACCGCCGGGAAAATAGAGTGGGAAGGCAAAGCCGCCTCAATCGGAACCGCTTTCGATATCACCTCGCGTAAAGAGAAATAATTCGTTTTTCTCCCGAAGTCTAAAGAAAAAATATTTTGCCAAATAGGAAAAAATTAATAACTTTGTGCTTTGAAATTTTGGCAATGGGCAGATAGCTCAGTCGGTAGAGCAAAGGACTGAAAATCCTTGTGTCGGCGGTTCGATTCCGTCTCTGCCCACGCAAAAGCCGAAAACATTGCGTTTTCGGCTTTTTTATTTTCGCGAAATACATTCTTCTTTTCATACTCGTTTCAAACCCTTATTTTACACATAAAAATTCGGATAATTAGATGAAACGCCCTCGACTTTCCTTTTGGCAAATTTGGAACATGAGTTTCGGTTTTTTCGGAATACAATTCGGTTTCGCTCTGCAAAACGCAAACGTAAGCAGAATTTTCGAAACGCTCGGCGCAAGTATCGATGAAATTCCCGTTTTATGGATTGCCGCGCCCGTGACGGGTTTGATTGTGCAGCCGATTATCGGACATTACAGCGACAAAACTTGGACGCGGCTCGGTAGGCGACGTCCTTACTTTCTTGTCGGTGCGATACTCGCTTCGCTTGCGCTTTTCGTAATGCCGAATTCCCCGACTCTTTGGGTAGCCGCAGGAATGCTTTGGATTATGGACGCTTCCATTAACATTTCAATGGAGCCTTTCCGCGCGTTTGTCGGCGATATGCTACCGGACGAACAACGCACCGTGGGTTTTTCAATGCAAAGTTTTTTTATTGGCACGGGCGCGGTTATCGCTTCCGCATTGCCCTACGTTTTTACTAATTGGTTCGGAATTTCCAACACGGCGCCCGAAGGCGTAATTCCCGACTCCGTAAAATTTTCCTTTTACGTGGGCGGCGCGGTTTTTCTCGCTTCGGTGGTTTGGACCGTTTTTACAACCGAAGAATATCCGCCTGAAAAACTTGCCGAATTCGACAAAGAAAACGAAAATACAGACGGACAAGCCGAAAAAAAGGCGTTGCCGACGAAACACAACTTTTTGCGCAACGGAATAATTTCGCTGGTAATAGGAGTCGCGCCTTTTACGTTCATGAAATTCGATTACGGAATAGCAGTCTTTTTCGGAAGCCTCGCGATTTTCGGCTTGTTGCAATTATTAACTCGGTTCTATTTGGCAAAATCGAAGCGAAACGCGTTGACCGACATTGTTTCCGACTTGTACGAAATGCCCGTTACAATGAAGCAACTTGCCGCGGTGCAATTCTTTTCGTGGTTCGCCCTTTTTGCGATGTGGATTTACACGACGCCCGCCGTCGCGCATCATGTATTCGGGGCAAGCGATACGTCTTCGGTTCTTTACAACGAAGGCGCGGATTGGGTCGGTGTTTTGATGGCGGTTTATAACGGCTTTGCCGCCGCAATGGCGTTCGCGATAATGTGGCTCGCGAAAAAAACAAGCCGCAAAACCGTGCATGCCGTTGCGCTTGTTGCGGGTGCGCTCGGTTTGATTTCTTTCTATTTCATTAAAGAACCGAAATTACTGCTTTTATCCGAACTCGGTATCGGTTTGGCGTGGGCGTCCGTTCTTTCGATGCCTTACGCCATTTTAACGGGCGCGCTTCCGCAAAGCAAACTCGGCGTTTACATGGGGATATTCAATTTCTTTATTGTAATTCCGCAAATCACCGCGGCGGCTATTCTCGGTTTTGTAATAAAGAATGTTTTCGACGGCGAAGCGATATATGCGCTTTTGCTCGGCGGTATTTCGTTTGTTCTCGCGGCGGCGCTTGTGCTTTTTGTCCGCGATAATTGAAATGCGAATATCTTTCTTAATTTTCTTCGCTTGCCAAAGTTTGAGCGGTTTGCTAAATTATTTTATTATTTAACATAATTTTGGGAAAAAGATGAAAAAAATAATAACTCTTTTCGTGTTTGTTTTTGCAATAGCCTTGCATGCTCAGCAGGATACGTCAAAAACGAATTATGCATCGCCTCAATTTTCGAAACCTCGAAAAACAATGAGCAACAGATTTTACTACGGAGGGGGAATCGGAGCAAGTTTCTCTTCGAATTATTGGGCGGTGAGTTTGCGTCCGATGTTCGGCTACAAACTTACGCAAAAATTTTCGCTCGGTATGGAAATCATGTATGAGTACGTGAGCGATTCCCGTTATCATAACACTTACAACTACAGCAACTACGGCGGCTCCGTTTTCGCAAGGTACAGAGTGATTCCCTCGCTTTATTTCCACGCCGAATACGCGACTTACAATTACGATTATTACACCGCATACAACAACGGGGAACGTGAATGGATACCGTTTTTACTTGTCGGCGCGGGATATTCACAGCGCATAGGAAGAAACACTTATACGTACGCGCAAGTTCTTTGGGACGTTTTGCAAGACGACCGCTCTCCTTACCGTTCCGGCGAACCGTGGGTAACCTTCGGTATTAGTTACGGCTTTTAATTGATTTTTATTTTTACGATTGCGATTTTTGAAGCCGTTAAAAAATTTTTTAACGGCTTTTTTATTTGGGAATAACAATGCAAAAATTAACTCTATTTTCGATACTGATTTTTTTATTCAACATTCCGTTCGGTTATTGGCGCGCGAACGTTAAAAAATTTTCCGTGCAATGGGCTTTGTCGGTTCACGTTCCCATTCCGTTTGTAATTCTGATTAGAATTTACGGCAATGTCGGTTTCGGAATAGAATCTTACGTGTTTTTTGTTACCGCGTTTTTCCTCGGACAATTAACGGGCAAAAAATTGTTCGAATATTTCTCGAAAGCGCACGACATAGAACAAAGTTCGTGTCTCGTAATGGATTTGGTAAAAATCAAACGGCGATAAAAAACTATTCGTTATTCTCAATTGTAAACTTCCAACCGCAGTAGAAGTCTTTCACTTCGTCTGGCGGACACGAAATAACTTCGGTTTTAATTCTCGGATCGATTGTTTTTGCAAAAGTCGAAAATTCTATTATACCGACGGACTTGCACGGAAAAAGGGGTAAACCTTTTCTTTTTCGCGCGCTCTGCACCCTGCATTCAAGCATTTTGAAAACAAGCGTGTTCTCGTCTATCCATTCCGTTTGTTGCTTATTTATTGCGGCGTACAAACGAAACTTGAACGCTTTTTCAAGCGCTTTTAAACCGCCGTTTTCCGGAATATCGAATTCCTTTTTAATTCTCTTCGCCTCAACCGCCGCAAAACGCGCCCACGATTTTTCGTCCAAATCGATCGCCGTTTTCATATCGTAGGTTTCTTCCGCCGCAAGAAACCAACTGCCGTCGTGTGCAAGCCAATTTTTTGCGTAAACTTCCACAACTTTCAGCAATTCTTCTTTCGATAAATTTTTGAAATCATCAATCATTTTCGCTCCCGTTGTTTCGATGCGTTTTTACTTTAAAAGATTTTCTAACACCGAAATGTAAAAATAAAATTCGTACAGAATAAACTAAATGAAACGTCCGTTTTCAAACCGTGACGAATACAAGTACTCCTTGCGTGAAGTTCTTCCCCAAAAGACAAGTCCGGAATGTCGGACGATGTAGAAGCGGTTCACGGTTAAATCGGTTTTTGTTTATAGTAAGAAAAAGTTGAGATTTTCGCGGAAAAGTCGTATAATTCTTGATTATGTCAAAAAAAATAATCATAGCGATTGACGGTCCGTCCGGTTCGGGTAAAAGCACTATTGCAAAGTATCTTGCGGATAAATTGGGCGCAACTTACATCGATACGGGCGCAATGTACAGAGCAATAACTTACGAAGCGCTCACGCGAAATATTGCGGACGACGCGGAAAAAGTCGTCGAACTCGTTAAAGATATCGATTTGCAAATAAAATACGAAAACGGAATTACTCGCGTTTTCGTTAACGGCAAGGAAGTGACGGATTACATTCGCTCGGCGGAAGTAAATTCGAAAGTAAGCGATATCAGTAAAATCCCTGAGGTGCGGAAAAAGATGCTTGAAATTCAACGCGAACTCGGTAAAAGTCAAACCGTGGTTGCGGAAGGAAGAGATACGACGACGGTTGTTTTTCCGAATGCGGATTTTAAGATTTTTCTCACGGCGGATTTGGACGTAAGAGCCGAAAGAAGATTGAAAGAATACAAGGAAAAAGGCGTGGTTATTACGCTTGAAGAAGTGCGCGACAATTTGGCGAAACGCGATAAGATAGACAGTTCGCGGGAAATCAGTCCGCTACGAAAAGCGGAAGACGCTTTCGAAGTTGATTCCACTTCGCTTACAATTCAGCAGGAACTCGACTTGTTATTGGAAAAAATAAAAGATTTTATAGAAAACTGATTTAATCAATTAACATTTACAAACCACCGACAGTTAACCGAATGTTAAACTAAACAATCGCTCGAATGTCTTTTGGCGGTTTGTGGCAGGAGAGCAAAAGTAACATTGGAGGATTAATGTCCGAAGAAAACATTAAAAACAAGGAGAATGTTAAACTCATTACGGAGGAAGAATATTCTCCCGAAGAAATTGCGGAATTTTTGGAATTGGTGGAAGCCACCAGTAAAGACATTAAAATCGACGAAATAGTCGAAGGTAAAATCGTAGGTTTCGACCGCGACAATGTTGTAATCGACGTCGGTTTTAAATCGGACGGGCTCGTTCCGAAATCGGAATTCGCAAGCACCGAAGAAATTAAAATCGGAAACGTCGTTGACGTGGTTGTCGAAAGTATGGAAGACGGCGAAGGTAATTTGGTTCTAAGTAAAAAACGCGCCGACTTCAAGAAAATCTGGAAGAAAATTCTTGACGCTTACGAAAAGGAAGAAATCATCACCGGCAAAATCATTCGCAGAATAAAAGGCGGTATGGTTGTCGATTTAATCGGCGTCGAAGCGTTTTTGCCCGGTTCACAAATCGACGTAAAACCGATTCGCGATTTCGACGCGCTTGTCGGCGAAACGATGGATTTCAAAATCGTTAAGGTTAATATTCCCACCGAAAATATTGTGGTTTCGCATAAAGTTCTTATCGAAGAAAAATATGCCGACAGAAGAAGAGAAATTCTCGAAAGCCTCGAAAAAGGTCAAATTCTCGAAGGCACGGTTAAAGCGATTACCGACTTCGGAGTCTTCGTTGACCTTGGCGGCGTTGACGGATTGATTCACATCACCGATTTGAGTTGGGGAAGAATTAATCATCCGAAGGAAATTGTTGAACTCGACCAACCGATTAAAGTGGTCGTTACCGATTTCGACAAAGAGAAGAAAAGAATTTCTCTCAGTCTCAAACAACTCACGCCGCATCCGTGGGAAAATATCGATGAAAAATATCATGTCGGCGATAAAGTTTCCGGCAAAGTCGTATCGCTTACCGATTACGGCGCATTCATCGAAATCGAAAAAGGTATCGAAGGCTTGATTCACATTTCCGAAATGAGCTGGACGCAACACATTTCGCATCCTTCTCAATTCGTTTCAATGGGACAAATCGTCGAAGCGGTTATTTTAAGTCTCGACAAAGACGAAAAGAAAATTTCCCTCGGAATGAAGCAACTTACGCCCGACCCGTGGCAAGAACTCGCCACGAAATATCCCGTCGGTTCGATACAAAAAGGAACGGTTCTTAACCTTACTAATTTCGGCGTTTTCGTGGAACTCGAACCCGGTATTGACGGTTTGGTTCACATTTCCGATTTGTCGTGGACGAAAAAGGTTCGTCACCCCGGCGAAATCGTCAAAAAGGGTGAAGTCATCGAAGTAATGGTTCTGGATATCGACACCGAAGAAAGAAAGATTTCTTTGGGACACAAACAAATCCAACCTAATCCTTGGCCGGAATTCGAAAAAGAATATAAAGTCGGGACGAAAACGACGGGCAAAGTTGTTCGTCAAATCGAAAAAGGCTTGATTGTCGAATTGCCGAAGGGCGTTGACGGTTTTGTTCCGCAAGCGCAACTTTCCACTTCGAAAATCAAAAATCTTTCTTATTGTTTCCCGAACGGCGAAGAACTTCCGATGAGAGTCATCGAATTCGATTCGGAAAACAAAAAAATCGTTCTTAGCGTTTTGGCGGCAATCAAGGAACTTTCTGACGAAGAAATCGAAGAATACATTAAGACGCACAAATTGGAAAGAACTTCCGTAAACGCGATTCGCAATGCCGATACGGGTAAGTTCGACCCCGAAGCGTTTAATATGTACAACGAAAATAAAAAGTCCGCCGCAAAAGCGGAAGACAAAGCCGAAACGAAAGCGGAAGAAGTAAAAGAAGAAACGAAGGAAGAACCCGCGAAAGCCGAAGAGAAAACGGATGAAACGGGAACTCCCGAAACCGAAAACGCCGAAGAGGCTACCGACGAAGCAAACGAAGAAGAAAAGAAAGAAGAATAAATTTCTTTTTGAATTCGATAAATTAAAAGGATGTCGCAAGTCGGCATCCTTTTTTTATTTCTATTTGTAAAGTCCTAAATTTATTTCTTCCATTTACGTTTTTACGAAAGGATAAAGTTTGAAAAAAGTCGCATTTCACACTCTCGGTTGCAAATTGAATTTTTCGGAAACGTCAACCATTGCAAAGCGCTTTCTCGAAGGCGGTTTTGAAGTTGCCGATTTTAATTCCGCCGCTGACGTTTACGTAATAAACACTTGCACGGTTACCGATAACGCCGACAAGGAATGTCGCAAAATCATTCGAAGAGCGAAAAGAAATAATCCCGACGCGCTCGTAATCGTTACGGGGTGTTACGCGCAAATCGGCTACGAAACGCTTTCGCAAATGCCCGAAGTGGATATAGTTGCCGGTACTGCGGAGAAATTCAAAGTTTACGATTTGGCGATTGACGCCTTAAATAAAAATACGCCTTCGTGCGTTTTCGTTACGCCGACGGACGAAATCGAAAATTTTTATTTCGCTTCGTCAACCGAAGCCGACGGGCGAACGCGCGCCTTTTTCAAAATTCAGGACGGCTGCGATTATGTTTGCTCGTTTTGCACAATTCCGCTCGCGCGCGGTAAAAGTCGCAGTTTGCCGCCCGTGCAAGTTATTGAAAGATTTAAGAAAATACTCGCCGAAGGTTATCGCGAAATTATTTTAACCGGCGTGAATGTCGGCGATTACGGACGAAAAATCGGGAGCGGTTTAAGAGAACTTTTGGAGCGAATGATTGAAATCGAAGGCGATTTCAGAATAAGAATAAGTTCGATAGAGCCGAATTTATTGACCGATGAAATCATTGCGCTTGCGGCGGAAAGTCCAAAAATTGCAAGACATTTTCACATTCCGTTGCAAAGCGGTAGCGATAAAATCTTACGCGATATGCGCAGACGCTACACTTCACGATTTTTTGAAAATCTTATCTTGAAAGCGGCGGAAAGAATGCCCGGCGTCGGGCTCGGCATTGATGTTATTACGGGTTTTCCGGGCGAAACGGAAGAAGATTTTAAACAAACTTACGATTTGCTTGCACGCTTGCCGATTTCATATTTGCACGTTTTCACTTATTCGGAAAGGAAAAACACCGACGCCGCGAAAAGCGAAAACAAAGTGCCGTTCGAAGTCAGAAAA
>CAYZMW010000096.1:0-5453 GCA_964479645.1 uncultured Melioribacter sp.
TGAATCCACACACAAAAGGCTCCCAGTTTACTCTCAGTTTTTCCCACAAACCACTAAAATTTAGAGTAAAAAGTTGCGTTTTTGGCTCAAAAATGAAGGTTTTTATGCCATAAAATTGCCTTACAAGCAGGGGGTCAGAGGTTCGAATCCTCTAGTTCCCACAAGAGTTAAAGCCTTGTAAGAGAATAACTTACAAGGCTTTTTTATTTGGTTTTTCCCGTTTATCAACAAAAAAAACAATTGCGGCATTGATAAAACGTAATCCTTGCCTGTTCGTTCCGAATAATTTTTACTGCATGCTTATCTTGAAATTCACCCCCGAAAAATAAAAAAGCCGACCGTTTTTACAGTCGGCTTTAATTTTACAATGTATTTCGAGTGTTTATTCTTCTTCGTTTTGGTACGCTTCGATGATTTTCTTTTCGATATCTTTCGGCACTTCTTCGTAATGCGAAAAAGCGCGCGCATGAATACCGCGTCCCGAAGTCAAACTGCGCAAGTGCGTGGAATATTTGTAGAGTTCGGCCAAAGGCACTTTCGCTTTGATTACTTGGAACGGACCTTCGGCTTCCATTCCGGAAATTTTTCCGCGACGCGAAGAAATATCGCCCATAACGTCGCCCATAAACTCTTCGGGCACTTTAACCGTAATGTCGTAAATCGGTTCGAGAATTACGGGTTTCGCATCCAAGAAACCTTTCTTGAAGGCTTGGGATGCGGCGATTTTAAATGACATTTCATCGGAATCCACGGGGTGAAACGTTCCGTCGAAAAGCGTTACCTTAATATCCACGACTTTACTTCCCGTCAGAATTCCTTTGTCCATAATTTCCTTAATTCCCTTTTCGACCGCGGGAATAAATCTGCCCGGAACAACGCCGCCGACAATTGCGTCAACGAATTCGAAACCTTCGCCGCGCGGTAGCGGTTCGAGTTTGAGATGAACGTGTCCGTATTGCCCGCGTCCGCCCGATTGTTTTTTATGCTTGTATTCGGCGTCTTCCGCCACGCCTTTGATTGTTTCGCGATAAGGAATTTTCGGCTCTACCAAATCGACTTCCACGCCGTAGCGGTCTTTCAAAAGTTTAACCGCAAGCGCAAGTTGAAGTTCGCCTTGTCCGGAAATAATCGTTTGTCCCAATTCGGGGTCGTAATGAACAGTAAGCGTCGGGTCTTCTTCGTGAACCGTGTGAAGTCCCGAAGAAATTTTGTCTTCGTCGCCTTTCGATTTCGGCTTGACCGCGCCGCGAATTACCGGTTCGGGGAATTTTATCGGAGGAAGTTTAACGGGGTAATCTTTCGACGCAAGCGTGTCGCTTGTGTGAGTGTCTTTAAGTTTTACAACCGCGCCGATATCGCCCGCGTGCAAAGTCGAAATTTCTTTTCTGTTTTTTCCGTTAAGAACAAATAACTGTCCGAGTCTTTCCACTTTTTCGCGGGTCGTGTTAAGCAAGTCCATTCCCGCCGAAAGCGAACCGCTGTAAACCTTGAAAACGGAGAGTTCGCCGACGTGCTGTTCGGACATCGATTTAAAGACTTGCAAAACGGGTTCGCCGCTGTCGTCTATTTTCACTTCCACTTCGCCGTCGTTCATTTGCGCCTTTACAGGCTCTTTGTCGGCGGGCGAAGGGAAAAAGTTAACCACGAAATCCATGAAATTGTTTACGCCCACGCCGTTTGTAGCCGAAACCGCAAAGACAGGCACGAACGTTTCGTTTAATATTGCGGTTTTAATTCCTTTCGCCAAATCTTCTTCGGAAAGCGTTCCTTCTTCGAAGAATTTGTTCATCAAATCTTCGTCGGATTCCGCGATTTTTTCAATAAGTTCTTCGTGAAGTTGTTCCGCTTTTCCCTGCAAATCGCCGGGAATATCGGAAACATCGACCTTTTTCGAACCGGCTTCGCCGTAAGTGTATTGTTTCATCGTAACGATATCGATTACGGAATTGAAGCCCGCGCCTTCTTTTACGGGAAAAGTGATTATCGTCGCGTCGGAACTCAAACGGTCTTTAACAATGTTGAACGCGTTATCGAAATTCGAATGTTCGTTATCTATTTTATTGATTACAACCGCGCCGCCCATTTTATTTTCGCGAACTATTTCCCAAACGGCTTCGGTTCCCACTTCCACGCCTTCGACGCTTTTGACGACCGCAACGGCAACGTCGGCTACGTGCAACGCCGAATTAACTTGTCCGATAAAATCGGTGTAACCCGGGGTGTCGAGAAAATTGATTTTCTTATTTTGCCATTCCACGTGAAGCGGCGAGGTGGCGATTGAAATTTGTCTTTCGATTTCGTTCGCGTTAAAGTCGGAAACCGTGTTGCCTTCTTCCACTTTTCCTATTCTGTTCGTTTCTCCGGCAGTGAAAAGCATAAGTTCGGTAAAAGAAGTCTTTCCACTACCGCCGTGCCCAATGAAAGCGATATTCCGAATGTCGTTTGCTTTGTATTCTTTCAAGATTCCTCCTGTATTTGTTATTTGCTCTTTATCGTGTTAAAAAATGTTCTGAAACCCGAAGAGAACGCTTTGAGAGTGGCAACGAGATTGCCGGCACGCTCTTCAATGTTTTCCACCGTAACGTTGGCATCGCCGTGTTCCGAAGAAGGGAACAACGCTTTTATTCTTGTGATAGCCGTTTCGAGCGAGTCGAAAGTGGTTTCGATTTTACGGGTGAGATCCACGCCTTTTTCCGAAATTTCGGTGAGATTATTCAACGCCTCCGAAACATCATCCGAAAGTTCTTCTATTTTCTTTTCCATATTGGAAACGGAATCGACCGCTTTTGCAATCGATTCCGTTGTATCTTTTAGAAATTTGATTATGAAAAAGATAAGAACAATCGTGGCGACAATTAGCAAAGCGAGAAGAACATCAAGCAGTTCCATCATTCACCTTTTTCGTTTTCGGTGTTTTCTTCTTCGTTTGTTTCGGCGCCTTTTTGTTTTTTGAACGATTCGACGCCCGCTTTTACCGCGTTTTTCAACTTTTCGCTTTGTTCGTTAATTTTTTCCTTGCTAACGTCAATCACTTCATTTGTTTTTTTTTTCGCTTCTTCAAGGATTTCTTCGGCTTCTTTCATCAGTTCGTCAACCTTAGCCTTCGCTTCCTTGACCATTTCTTCCGACTTTTCTTTGCCTTCGTTAATAAGTTCGTCGGCTTTTTCTTTCGCGTCGTCAAGAACCTTTTCGGCTTCTTCGAGCAAATCGTCAGCCTTATCTTTCAAATCGCTTCTTAATTCCTTGCCCGATTTCGGAGCGTAAAGCAATCCGAGAACCGCACCGACTATTCCGCCCGTTAAAAAGCCGATTAGCATTCCTTTTCCGAGACCTTCATTTTGTTGATTAGCCATAATATGACCTCCTTTTATTTTTATTATTCAATTTTTTTTCTTCTTATAAAACTTATAAGCGAATAAGTTCGCAAGTCCGACAACAACCGCGAACCAAAGCGTTACAAGTCTTACGAGAAGAGTTGCGGCAACCGCCGCGTCTTTCGGCGAGCCGTATTCCATTAACAAAAATGTTAAAGAACCTTCGGTAAATCCTATTCCCGCAGGCGCCATTGTAACCGCCCCGATAATAGTGGAAAATGCATAAATAAACGAAGCGCCAAACAAAGAAATTTGAACTTTAAAGTTAATCAGAATTATGTAAAATCCCAAACATTCGAAGAACCAAGCAAGCAAACTTAAAAGCGTCATCGTAATCAAGCGCGACGGCGCAAGCAATTGGTTCGACGTTTCGTAAGCGGTTTCGAACGGCGCGAGAGCCTTTTTCAGAAATTCAACTTTCCCGAAAATCGAAATTATTTTTTTACCGAGAGAAGGAACGCTTAACAAAACAATCAATATTAAAAAGAAAAGGGAAACCGTTAGTACCGCGTCGCGTCCGTAATTATAAGCGAAAGCGCCTGCAACCGAAATCAACAGCAGCGACGTGAAATCCGTTATGCGTTCCACAAGCACAATCGATGCGGTTTTGCTTATTTCGAGATTGTGACTTTCTTTCAGAAAAAGGGATTTTATCAAATCGCCGACTTTGCCGGGCGAGAAACTCAACGCGAGTGCGGAATGAAAAACGAAAAAAGATTCGCCGAAAGAAACATCTTTTGTTACGGTTCGCAAATAATAATGCCATTTCAGAAAACGCGTGAAATAATTTGCGAGCGAAAGAAGAAGCAAAAGCGGAACAACTGAAAGTTCGAACGAGCGAAACAGGGCGACAATTTTTTCCCAGTCGCCGTAAAAAGAGAGCGCAACGTAAAACGCCGCGGAAAAAACAACCGTGGGAATTACGTATTTGTTATATTTTTTCACTTTGCAAAACCTTTTGCAAAGCAAGATAAACTTTCGCCAAAGGCAAGCCGACAACGTTGTAATAGCAACCCGAAATCTTTCGTACGAACACCGCGCCGTAATCATCTTGAATTCCGTACGAGCCTGCTTTGTCAAGCGGACTGCCTGATGCGACATACTCTTTTATTTCTTTTTCCGAAAGTTCGCGAAACGCCACGCACGTTTTTTCGTAATCCGCGATAAGTTCGTCTGTTACACCGTTATAAACCGCGAAGCCCGTGTAAACGTGATGTTTCGCGCCGCTTAATTTTTTCAACATTGCGACGGCTTCTCTCTTATTTTTCGGCTTCCCGAGAATTTCCCCTTCGAGCACTACAATCGTATCGGCGGTGATAATAACGGAATTTTTAATTTGCGATTTAGCCGCTTCGAGTTTTTGTAAAGCGAGTTTTTTTGCAAGTTTCGCGGGCGGTAAATTTTGCGTGAGATTTTCTTCGACGTCAAAAGACTTTGTTCTAAAAACAAGTCCGATTTGTTTGAGTAGTTTTTTTCTTCTTGGAGATTTCGAGGCGAGAATAATCGGGATTTGAGAGCGAATCATTTTTATCTGAACAACGCCTTTATGCTTCCCCACGTTCTTTTGACGCTTGAAACATTGTGCGAAACCGCAACTTCTTCGGAATAAACGGGCGGAACGTTCGGATTGAGGTCAATCATTTTCAAACGATAAACGAAAAGATTTTCTTCTTTCGAAAAAACATCTTCGTCAGTGTAAGTGTAAAACGAATTGCTTCCTCTTGCTTTTATTCTGTCGATATCGAGAAAAGCGCCGTCTATCGAGCGACGTTGAATTACGAATTCGTGAAGTCCGTTTTCTTCGGCGGTCTGCCAAGTTAAGACGATATTGTCACCTTCGCTGTGCGCCGTAAACATTACAAGAGATGCGCTTGCGATAATTTCCGCAACCACAAGAAGCGAGAAAATCAATATGAAATTGAACTTACGCATTTTCATAACTTTAAAATATAAGGAAACAGGCTTAAACGCAAGTAAAATAAACATTTAAAATTGATTTGTATCACAACGGTTTCAAAACGATTAAACTTGACGATAACAACGACGAAAGAAATTTTTATGAATATGCGAATTCCGAAT
>CAYZMW010000097.1:0-14940 GCA_964479645.1 uncultured Melioribacter sp.
GGCACTCTCACAACTTCTTTAATCGGTCCCGCGTCGAATTGGGAAAGTTTCTCCGTGTCGGATTCGTTACCGGGCGATTCGGAAATCAAATATCGCATCCTTGGCGAGAGAAGTGCGGGCGCATACGACACGCTCGATTATCTTATGTTGAATGACGGTCTCGCAGATTTGTCTTTTTTGAACGATTCCGCATATTCGAAAATAAAAATTTTAGCGGAATTCAGCGCTTCTTCCGAATTCGTTTCCCCCGTGCTTAAGTCTCTCGGGGTTAATTATCGCGGGTTTGCGGAACTCGGGACAAATTACCAGGTGGTTTCCGTCGATAGAGATAGCGTTGATCAAGGCGAAACCGTTAATCTGTCTTTTTCCGTTTATAACGCAGGGGAAATTCCTGCTGACAGCTTTCAAGTTGTCGTTGATTTGGTCGAACCAAATAATACGAGTACGGAAATTTTTTCGGAAACGGTTGGCGGACTTGCAAATGATGAGAAAAAAGATTTTGACGTTGCGTTCAATACCGCTTTATACGGCGGAGAAGGGCGTTTTAAAATTACAATAGATAAGAATAACAATGTACGCGAATATTATAAAGATAACAACTATTACACCGTTCCCTTTTATGTTTTTGCCGACACTTCCCGTCCGCAACTTGAGCTTACAATTGACGGACGAGATATTTTGGATTGGGAATATATTTCGAATAAACCGACGATAAAAATTACGCTTTCAGACGATTTCCCACTCCCGATTACGGACACGTCGAGCGTAATCATTACGTTAAACGGGAAACGGGTTTATTATTCCGACCCGGCTCGCGAAGACGTGATTTCCGATGAAAATCCGAAATACGTCGTTACTTATACTCCGGAGCTGGAAACGGGGGAATATACGTTATACGTAAACGGAATGGATGCGAACGGCAATCCCGCCCTTGAAAACGGCATTGAAAAACATTTTAAGGTTTCTACGAAGGCTGAACTGCTTGAGGTTTACAACTATCCGAATCCTTTTGAAAACGATACTTACTTTACATTTAAGTTGACACAAATTCCCGATGAAATGAAAATAAGAATTTTCACTGTTGCCGGGAGATTGATAAAAGAGATTTCACTTTCACCGAGCGATTTGAATTACGATTTTAATCGCATTTATTGGGACGGACGGGATGAAGACGGCGACGTGCTTGCCAACGGCGTTTACTTTTACAAAGTGGTTTTGAAAAAAGGAGATGAAACGGTAACGAAAATCCAAAAACTTGCTGTAATGCGTTGATTTCATTTTATCTTAGAGGCGAAAAAGCACGTTTCCGTAGTGAATAGTGAACAGTTAACAGTGAACAATTTCCGCGCTGTATGTTTTTGCGAGGACGCGCCGAATACCGTCTGTCTTTGCGAACCCGCCAACGGCGGGGGAAGTAATCTATCGAATTTTTAGCATAAGACTTTTCAGCGCACGGCACTGCAGATTGCTTCGTCAACCCGCTAAAGCGGGTTTCCTCGCAAGGACGTGTAACCCTAACCCTTATTCACTCACTCACTCAATCAATCAATTATTCATTCATCTATCCATCCAACCAATTCATCATTTTTTCAATCCCGCTCCGGCGGGGCAACCATTCATTCAATCAATCATTCATTCAACATTCATAATTCATCATTCATAATTTAAAAAATCGTGTCATCCGTCTTCTATCAAAACCTTACTTCATCAAAATCATCTTCTTCGTAGCAACGAACTCACCCGCACGTAAAGTGTAGAAATATACGCCGCTCGGAAGATTACTTGCATTAAACTGAACGGTGTATTTGCCCGCCGCTTGAGCTTTGTTTACAAGCGTTGCGACCTTCTGTCCGAGTGTGTTGTAAACGGTTAAAGATACATTTACGATAGATTGCGTTCCCGCCATGGCGGGACTCCTCGCAATGACACTTGGAATTGAATACATAATCGTGGTTGTCGGATTGAACGGATTAGGATAGTTCTGTTTTAAAGCAAATTTTTCAGGGAGAATTTCGTCTTGAACATCGTTAATATTCGAATCGAATACAAAAACCGCAATTGCGTCTTTGGTAATTTTCTTCCCGCTTACACTTTGCACATTGTTAATTCTGACAATATACATTGAATCGACAATATTCGCGGTCGTCGTAAGTTTTACAATCGAATTATCACCGTTATAGCCGAGCGATGCGCTTTCGATTCCCAATTGTCCGCCGATTAACGAATAATTGGCGGCAACTTCCGCGGTGGAAGCATCGGCGTTTTCTGAAAATTTCACAATGAATTTATCGGGACCTATCATTTCGGCGTATTCGATAATCAAACTGTCGGAAATGTAAATTCTATCGGCGAATTCGGGATGATCGACAAAGGGATTACGGTTGTGTTGGAACGATTCGACAACATTATTTCTACGACGCTCCCAATCGTCGGGCGGGTCGAAACGATTCCATGCGAGCAAGGTGGAAAGTTTGCCGAAGTAAGGTGTATTGCTCGAAGTCGGAATATTTTCGACAAGACGCAAGTCCAACGCGGGAGAATTATATCGCGTTGCCATATAAAGCATACTGCGAGCGACATCACCTTTGACCGCATCGCGGGGTTCCCACGAAATGGAAGTATAATAACATCCCGAAGGCACCGTCCCGCCGTCGTAATATTCCTGTCCGCCGTTATCGAAATCCTTATTTCCGCGTGCTGAGTTCGTCGATGCGTCCGCAGGGTGTAAATGATGACAATCGGTGTAAGCCGTATCGCCCGAACTCGGGAAACCGTGTGATTTAGCCCAAACGTGTTCGCGGTTCCACCCCGCATTGTATTCACCCTCCGCATCGAGAGAATATCCCATGTAAATCGTAATAATATTTGCGGGATTGTTCGGGTCGCGGTCAGCCACTTTTAGAATATCCCACGTATCCGTCGAACTTGAAGTGTAGGGGTAACGCGTGTGATTTTTGATTAATTCGAACAAAGCGTTCTGCAATTCGTCGCCGTAAAGTCCCTCCGCAGAAGAATAATCGACTTGCGCGAAATTTTGTGTGAACGCAAAAGAGAAAAACAGAATAAATAAAAATAATTTTTTCATGACACCACTCATAGTTAGTTTAAAAAGTAAAATGTTTAATTTTCTCGCCTTTCGCTCCTATTTCCATCATCGCATCAATTCCGATTTGCAAGTGCAAATCGACATAACGCGAAGTAACTTTCTTATCCGACTCTTCGGTTTTTATACCTTCTTTAATCATCGGCAAATCGGAAACAAGAAGCAATGCGCCGCGCGCAATTTGATTTGAATAGCCCGTAACGAAAATCGTCGCGGTTTCCATATCGATTCCGATTGCGCGGAGACGTCTTAATCTTTCTTTAAATTTTTCGTCCCATTCCCAAACGCGGCGGTTAGTCGTGTAAACCACCCCCGTGCGATATTCCAATCCGTGCTCGACTATTTTGGACGAAACGAATTTGTGCAACTTAAACGAAGGGAGAGCGGGAACTTCGGGCGGCATGTAATCGTCGCTTGTTCCTTCTCCGCGTATCGCCGCTATCGGTAAAATGAAATGCCCGATTTCCGTCGTTTTTTTCAATCCGCCGCATTTGCCGAGAAACAAAACACCTTTCGGTTGTCGCGCGGTAAGCAAATCCATAATTGTCGCCGCATTGGGCGAACCGATACCGAAATTAATAATACTAACTCCTGATGAATTAGTCGCGACCTGCATCGGACGACCTTCGCCCTTTATGTCAACGCCGAATTGTTCTGCAAATATTTGTACGTAATTCCCGAAATTGGAAAGTAAAATATAATCGCCGAATTCGTCTATTTTCGCTCCCGTATATCGCGGAAGCCAATCTTTTGCAATATCGAGTTTCGTTATCTCACTCATTAAAGACTCCTTTCAAATTAATTTTCTTCAAAACATACGTAAATCCGTAACCTAATGCAATTCCGATTATCGCTCCAGCAAGCACATCGGAAAAATAATGGACGCCGACGTAGGGGCGCGAAAACGCGACCAGCGAAGCGACGGCGAATAAAATTTTCTTGTATTTTTCGTAAAGCGAACCGAAAAAAGCCGCAACGGCGAAATTATTCGTCGCGTGAGACGAAGGCATCGAAAAGGAACCACTGCACCCGACAAGCAAACGTACATTTTCAAGAGCATTACACGGACGCGGGCGCGCGATGAGATTTTTCAGCAAATGACTGCTCAATTGGTCGGAAATCGCTACAAGCGCAATTACGACAATAGCAGCAATTCGTCCTTTCTGTCCGCCTTTTGCGAAAAGAAAAATCAAGAAAAAAAGATAAAGCGGGATCCAATGCTTTACATTCGTAATGAAAACAAAGAACTTGTCGAACAGCGGATTTGCCAAAGCGCCGTTAATGAAGTGAAAAACGGCGACATCAATATTTTGTGCAAACTCTAAAATTTTCGCTCCGGTTTTACAAATCCGTTTTTAATCCACCAATCGTCGTTGTAAATTGTGCTGAAATATTTATAACCCGAATCGGGGAAAATCGTAACGATGTTCGCCTCGCGGTCGATTTGTTTTGCAACTTGAATTGCGCCCCAAATATTTGCGCCGCTTGAACCTCCCGCGATAATTCCTTCTTCTCCTGCAAGTTTCAACGTCCATTCGAAAGCCTCGGCGTCCGTAATTTTTAACATATCGTCGAGCACTTCAAGTTGCGCTGTTTTGATGAGAAACTCGTCGCCCAAGCCTTCGAGTAAATAACGCGAAGGTTCGACAAGTTCTTTTCGTTTAAAATAATCGTAAAAAATGGAACCGACAGGGTCAACCGCAATGATTTTCACGTTCGGATTTTTTTCTTTCAAAAACTTACCCGCTCCGCAAACCGTTCCGCCCGTTCCGATACCCACAACAAAATAATCGATTGCGCCGTCGGTTTGTTCCCAAATTTCGTGACCCGTCGTCATATAATGCGCTTCGTTGTTATCCAAGTTGTTGTGCTGGTCGATGTAGTAATAATCTGGATTTTCCGCGGCAAGGTTCTTCGCCAAGTTGTTGTAAGAATCCGGACGTTCGGGCGGAATAGATGCATCCACCGTTATTACGTCCACGCCGAGAACTTCAAGCATTTTTAATTTTTCTTTACTCGTCGTATCTCGAATTACGATTTTCAGCTTGTAACCTTTTTGCCGCGCGACAATCGCCAAGCCCATTGCGGTATTACCCGAAGAGTTCTCGATAATCGTATCGCCGGGTTTCAGTTTCCCTTCGCGTTCGGCTTTCTCAATCATATATTTTGCTATGCGGTCTTTAACGCTTCCGCCCGGATTGGTAAATTCGAGTTTCGCGAAAATTTTCGCTTTCAAACCTTTCGTAATATTTTTCAGTTCAACCAGCGGCGTGTTGCCGATTGCATCAAGTAAAGTCGCCATATATTTACCGTTCAAATTATTTCATAAAATAATTTACAATAACGCCGAAGCGATTTCGTAACCGCGCAAAAATTCATCCGCTGTCATCCGTTTGCGTCCTTCGGGTCGAATTTCAAGAATTTCGACCGCACCTTTTCCCGCACCGACAAACAATTCCTTTTTTGTTCTACCGACCTCGCCGGGCGACAATTCCACATCCGCGACTCGCGCTTTGTAAACCTTGTAAATTTTCCCTTCGCTTTCGAAAAACGCCGCGGGAAAAGGCGATAAACCGCGCACAAGATTTACTATTTTCTCCGCGTCATCGTGCCAATTTATTCGCGCCAAATCTTTCGTGATTTTCGGGGCTTTCGTTGCCGCCGTGTCGTCTTGCGGTAGCGGTTCGAAATTCCCGTCGTTAAGGATTTCAACCGTTTCAAGAACCGCATCGGCGCCGAGCAAACTTAATTTATCGTGCAACGTGCCGAAATCGTCGTCGGGAGAAATTTCGATTTTCTTCTGCAAAATGATGTTGCCCGTATCGACTGTTTTTTCAAGCAGAAATGTCGTGACGCCCGTTTCCTTCTCACCGTTTATCAAAGCCCATTGAATAGGCGCCGCGCCGCGATATTTCGGCAAAAGTGACCCGTGAAGATTAAACGCGTATTTCGGTAAAGTGTAAACGGCGGAAGGCAGAATGCGAAAAGCAACAACAACAAAAACATCGGCGTTAATTTTTTTCAGTTCCGCGATGAAATTTCCATTTTTCAGATTTTCCGGTTGGAGGACGGGCAAAGCGTTTTCAATCGCAAATTCTTTGACGGGCGTAAACGAAACTTTTCTTCCGCGTCCGCGTTCTTTATCCGGCGCGGTAACCACGGCGGCAACCTCGTGAGAACTTTCTATCAATTTTTTTAACGAAGGAACGGCGAAATCGGGTGTGCCGAAAAAAACAATTTTCATTTTCGACCTATCGCTTTTCGGTAATTGGATAATTCACTTCCACTTTGCGGTTCATTATATCGCGAAGTTTGTTCTGTAATTTTTTTCTGATTTTCGGTTCTGTTCTGTCGGGTATCATTTTTCCGATTAAATGATCATACTCGTGTAAAATAACGCGCGCAAACAAATCGTCCGCTTCAAGTTCCACAAGTTTTTCATCCGTGTTAAGATAACGAACCTTTACGATTTCGGGACGTTCCACTTCCGCCGTGAGCGTCGGCAAACTCAAACAACCTTCCTCGAAAATCACAGTTTCGTCCGAAGTTAAAATAATTTCGGGATTAATCATCGCCACGGGCTTGATGTGTTCCAAGCCTTCCACGACGCTTACGTCAACGACAAAAATTTGTTTGTCAACGTTCACTTGATTCGCCGCGAGACCAATTCCGTAGGCGTTGCGCATCGTTTCAAACATATTGCGAACGAGTAAAATAATATCATCGTCGATTTTTTCGACGGGCTTCGCCTTTTCGCGCAAAATTTTATCACCGTAAACTGTAATCGGTAAAATCGCCATTTGCAAACTCCGTTTAAAATGAACTTTTAAAATAACGAAAAAAAATATCAGAATAACGGGAAAACATGCAAAAGGGGGTGCCTTGTATCGTTAACTTATTCTACAATATAAGTTAATTCGGTACTTCCGCCGTAAAATGTCGTAAACCGAAAAAAGCGACAAAAAAAGCCGAATGCTTAATGTCATAAACATTCGGCTTGAATTTATTTTGTATTAAAAATGCTTTTATTCTTCCGGCACTTCGAGACCGACAAAGCGCTTGCTTCCGTCGGGATAAACCACTTTCAGCAATATTGCGCCGCCTTCTTTGTCCTTCAAAACTTCTTCAAGTTGCTCGACGTTTTCAATCTTTTGTCTGTCGGCTTCCGTAATTACAAGTCCGCGACCGATACCCGCTTCGTCCGCCTTTCCGAAACGCTCGGTTTTCACCACCATTACGCCGTTATCAACGCCGTATTCATCATATTCGTTGTTATACAAATCGCGAACCGTCAATCCGATATTGCCGAATTCCTTGGTTTCTATTTTGTGTTTACCTTTTTTCTTCTCGCCTTTTTTACGATGTGTTTTGGCCTTGTTTTTCGGGGCTTTGAGAGTGACATAGCGTTCAATTGTTTCGCCGTCACGATAAAGCGTAAGTTTTACGGTATCTCCGGCGCGTTTTTGTGCAATATAACTTTGCAATTCGTTCGGTTGGGTAACTTCCTTGTCGTCAATTTTCAAAATTATATCGCCTTCCTTAATGTCCTTTTCCGCGGCGGCGCCATCTTCAACAATTCCTTGAATTAACACGCCTTTCGGCTTATCGAGCCCGACTGCGCGCGCCGTGGCGTCGCTTACGGCTTCGATTCTTACGCCGATGTAACCGCGACTAACTTCGCCGTTCTCAATTAAATCTTCCGCCACCGCTTTTACAAGATTAACAGGAATGGCAAAACCGTAACCGATGTAACTCGGCGAAAATCCGTTGGTTGCAATTGCCGTGTTTATTCCTACAAGCGAACCGTGCAAATCGACAAGCGCGCCGCCGCTGTTTCCTGGATTAATTACCGCGTCGGTTTGAATGAAATTTTCAACGCCGTAACTATCTTTAATCAAACGCAAACTTCTGTTTTTCGCGCTGATAATTCCCGCCGTAACGGTTGACGAAAACGAAAGCGGGTTGCCTATTGCCATTACCCACTGCCCGACTTTGATTTTATCCGAATTGCCGAAATGTATCGGTTGAATATCGTCCGCATCTATTTTAATTACCGCCAAATCGGTAAGCGGGTCGGTGCCTACCACTTCCGCATCGAACTGCCTTTTGTCGTGGAGCGTAACCGTAACATTCGTCGCATTTTCGACTACGTGATTATTCGTGACGATATAACCGTCGTCGGAAATAATTACGCCGCTTCCCGTTCCTTCCTGTTCTTTCGGCATTTCGAACGGAATTCTGAACGGCAAGCCTTCGTGAGGATTATCCTTGATTTTACTAACAACTTTTATTTCCACTATCGAAGGAGTAACTTTTTCCGCCACATTGATGAAAGCGTCTTCAAACGATTGTAAATCGCCCGAAATTTGCTGAACGGGTTCGCTTTCGCTACCGAGTTTAACGTCGCCCGCATACGCTTTTTTCATATATCCGAAATTTCCGACAAGCGTGGCGCCGAAAACCGCGCCGATTATCAATAATCCGAGCGCGTTCCAAAAACCTCTTTTATTCATCTTTCCTCCTAATTAATAATCAACTTCAACGTTTTGATTTCGTCGAACTCTTCAATTTGATACGCCAAATATTTTTCGAGAAAAGCGACGATTTCGTTCAGCGTTTTCTCGTTTTGTCCGCAATCGAAATCACGCGAAGTTAAACACTCCATTATTTTATAATGTTCCTCGTCGAAAGAAAAATTAACGATTTCCTCCGCGAAACATTTACGGCACAAAAAACCTTTTTGGTAATTGAAGCCTATTTTCGTTTCCTTGTGTAAATCCGCGCCGCACTTGTTGCACTTGCCGAAAATCAATTCGTAACCGAGAATTTCAGAGAAGAAAAAAAGGAATTTCACAAAAAAAGTTTGTGCGTGTTCCGGCGCGGCGTTCATCAATTCCAAAATGCGAAACGCCCCGCGAAAAAGCCTTTCGTTAATTTCCTCCGCGTGAATTAGTTTATCGATTAATTCCACAACGGCGCTTGCGTAAATAAGCGCCGTGAAATTATTTCTCAATTCAGTGAAATGTTGGACAAGCGAAGCGTCCGAAGCAAGTTGAATTTCGCGCGTCGGTTTTTCGTAATAAACGAGTTCAATTACGTTTAGCGGGTCGATTATTTTTCCGCTTTTAGATTTTGCCGAACGCGCCGCTTTAACGATTACGGAAATTTTCCCTTTCTCTTTCGTGTAAATCCGTGCAATTTTACTCGACTCGCTGTAATCGAGTTTGGAAAGCACTATTCCGAGCGTTTTAATTATTTTCGACATCGAACTTGAACGGCGGTTCGTAAATTTTCTCTTCCGTAATAATTCCGCTAATAAGTTTCGCGGGCGTAACGTCGAAAGCGGGCGCATAAAAATCGTAATCCGAGCGCGTGATTTTCGTTCCGCGAATTTCATAAATTTCACGCGGCGAACGCTCTTCGATTTTAATTTGAGAACCGTCGGCGCAACTTGCGTCAATCGTCGTTTTCGGCGCGGCAATGTAAAAAGGAATTCCGAAATGCTTGCACAGAACCGCAAGGTTAAACGTTCCGATTTTATTAGCCGTATCGCCGTTCGCCGCAATTCTGTCCGCTCCGACAATCACCAAATCGACTTTCTTTTCGCGCATCGTAATTCCCGAAGCGGAATCCACGATTACGGAAAACGGAACGCCCGCTTTTTCAAGTTCGAACGCGGTCAAGCGCGAGCCTTGCAAGAGCGGACGCGTTTCGTCGGCGTAAACATATTTCACAAGTCCTTTTTCATAAGCCTTTTTGATTACGTTCAGCGCCGTTCCGCCGCCGCCAGTGGCAAGCGCGCCGGTATTGCAGTGCGTGAGCACAACCGATTTCTTTTTGAAAATCGCCGTGCCGTTTTCGGCAATTGCGTCGCACATTTCAATATCCACGCGATGAATTTCGAACGCTTTTTCAAGTAATATTTCGAAAATGTTTTCCACATTAACATTGGCTTCGAACGTCTTGCGCATTTCGTCGAGCGCGTAGAAAAGATTCACCGCCGTCGGTCGCGTTCGTTTAAGCCTTTCGTGAACTTTTTCGAAATAAGAAACATCGCTTGTGCGCTCTTTGAAAGCAAGCGCGACAGCATACGCCGCGGCAATCCCAATCGCAGGAGCGCCCCGCACTTCAAGCCGTTCAATCGCTTCGGCGATTCTTTCGTAACTTTCCGTTTCGATGTATTCTTCCGAAAAAGGAAGCGCGGTTTGATTGATTAAATAAAGTTTGCCGTCGCGAAATTCAATCGCGTTGAAAGATTTACTTTTCATCGAATCTTGACAATTCCAAAAATTCCATAAATCTTTCGCGAATGTCGAGTTTCGTCAGTTCCGTTAAACGTTGCACGCTGAATTTTTCCACGCAGAACGAAGCCATCGTGCTGCCGTAAATTACCGCGCGCTTAATATTTTCGAAACTCAAATCGCCCGTCGAATCGAGATAGCCTGCGAAACCGCCGGCAAAAGTATCGCCCGCGCCGGTCGGGTCGAAAATGCTTTCGAGCGGATAAGCGGGCGCCGAGAAAATTTTATCTTCGCTGAAAAGCAACGCGCCGTGTTCACCTTTTTTGATTATCAAATATTTCGGACCCATATCGCGAATCATTCGCGCGCTTTTGATTAAGTTCGGTTCGTTCGTCAATAGGCGCGCTTCCGAATCGTTAATAATCAGCACATCTACGCGCTTCATCACTTCTTTGAGTTCGTCGAGTTTGTTTTCAATCCACAAATTCATCGTATCGCAAACGACGAATTTCGTCGATTCGATTTGCTCCAAAACTTTGATTTGCAATGCGGGGTCGATATTTCCGAGCACGAGAAAATCGGGATTTCGCTTTCCTTCGGGGATTTTCGGGTCGAAATTTTCGAACACGCCGAGTTCCGTAAAAAGCGTGTCGCGCACGTTCAAATCGTAATGATATTTTCCGCCCCAACGAAAAGTTTTTCCCCCTTCGATAATTTCCAAGCCTTCGATGTCAATTCCGTGTTGTTGCAAAAGTTCAATGTGCTCTTTCGGGAAGTCGCTACCCACGACGCCGACAAGCCAAATCGGCGCGGTAAAATAACTTGCTGAAAGCGAAATGTAAGTGGACGACCCACCGAGAGCGTTTTCGATTTTGTCAAAAGGCGTTTCCACGTTATCGAGAGCGACCGAACCGACGACAAGTAAACTCATTTTTCCTCCGTAATTTCTAATTATGATTTTTATTCAATTGTAAAAAATAATCAATTTGCAAATGCTCCCCAAACATTAAAGGCGGGCGGGAAAAATTTTCTTCGATAAATTTATGCAATAAAAAAAGCGACGCCGAAACCGACGTCGCTTTCATTCGAGAACGTGCGAAATTTATTAATACATTCCGCCCATATCGCCCATTCCTGCGGGCATTGCGGGCGCTTTTTCTTCTTCAGGTTTTTCGTAAATGACCGCTTCGGTCGTAAGCATCATCGAGGTAACCGATGCGGCGTTTTCAAGCGCGGTTCTTGTTACTTTCGTCGGGTCGATTACGCCCGCTTTCATTAAGTCTTCGTATTCTTCGGTTGCGGCGTTAAATCCGAAACCGCCTTCGCCTTCGAGAACTTTGTTCAAGACAACCGCGCCTTCCAATCCGGCGTTAACAACGATTTGACGCAACGGTTCGGTAAGACCTTTTTTAATGATATTGATACCGGTTGTTTGGTCTTGATTTTCGCCTTTGAGTTCTTCAAGAACTTTGCTTGCGCGAACCAATGCGACACCGCCGCCGGGAACAATACCTTCCTCAACAGCCGCGCGCGTCGCGTGAAGCGCATCTTCGACGCGAGCTTTTTTCTCTTTCATTTCAACTTCGGTTGCCGCGCCGATTTTGAGAACCGCTACGCCGCCGGAAAGTTTAGCCAAACGTTCTTGCAATTTTTCACGGTCGTAATCGGAAGTGGTTTTTTCGATTTGAGCTTTGATTTCGTTGATGCGTTGTTTGATTGCTTCGGCATCGCCTGCGCCTTCAACGATTGTAGTGTTGTCTTTGTCCATAACGACTTTCTTAGCCGTACCGAGATATTCCAAAGTGGCGTTTTCAAGTTTGTAACCGCGTTCTTCGGAAATTACGGTACCGCCGGTCAATACCGCGATATCTTCGAGCATTGCTTTTCTTCTGTCGCCGAATCCGGGAGCTTTGCAAGCCGCTACGCGCAAAGTTCCGCGCAATTTGTTAACAACCAAAGTAGCCAATGCTTCGCCTTCCAAATCTTCAGCAATGATTACGAGCGGTTTACCTGCTTGCGCAACTTTTTCCAAAATCGGAAGAAGGTCTTTCATCGCCGAGATTTTCTTATCGTGAATTAAGATGTAAGGATCTTCGAGAACCGCTTCCATATTTTCGGAATCGGTTACGAAATATGGCGAAATGTAACCGCGGTCGAATTGCATACCTTCGACAACGTCGAGTTCGGTTTCCATTCCTTTCGCTTCTTCAACGGTAATTACGCCGTCTTTACCGACTTTATCCATTGCATCGGCAATGAGTTGACCGATTTCTTTGTCGTTATTTGCGGAAATTGCGCCCACTTGAGCGATTTCGTCGTTGTCTTCAACGTCTTTGCTCATTTTCTTGAGTTCTTCAACAACCGCTTTAACCGCTTTGTCCATACCGCGTTTCAAATCCATTGGATTTGCGCCTGCGGTAACGTTTTTCAAGCCTTCGCGATAAAACGCTTGAGCCAAAACGGTTGCGGTCGTTGTACCGTCGCCCGCCAAATCGCTTGTTTTGGAAGCGACTTCCTTAACCATTTGAGCGCCCATGTTTTCAATCGGGTCTTCCAATTCGATTTCTTTTGCAACGGTGACGCCGTCTTTCGTAACGGTAGGCGCACCGAATTTTTTGTCAATTACAACATTGCGACCTTTCGGTCCCAAAGTTACTTTTACGGCGTTTGCAAGTTTGTCAACGCCGTTTTTTAGTCCGTTTCTTGCTTCGCCTGCGTATTCAACAATTTTTGCCGACATACTTTATCCTCCTTATTTTCTTATTCTTCAATGATTGCAATAATGTCGCCGCGTTGAACAATTTTGTACTCAACGCCGTTGTAAGTGATATCTTCGCCGCCGTATTTGGCGAATAAAATTTTGTCTCCCTCTTTGATGTGTTCTTGTAAATCTTCGTCCGTTCCCACCGCAATTACTTTTCCCATATTCGGTTTTTCTTTTGCGGTATCCGGAATAATAATACCGGAAACGGTTTTCGGTTCTTCTTCCACAAGTTCAACCAAAACTCTGTCGTCCAAAGGTTTGATTTTGACATCTGCCATTTTTTTCCTCCTTTTTTATTATAATTATTAGCAGTCTAAATTTGCGAGTGCTAAAATAAACACTCCGTTCTACATTTGCAACAGTTATTGGGTTCCAACATCGGAAATAAAAAAATCGAAAAAAATTGCGAAAAGGGAAATAAGGAGTATGCCCGAAAAGGAAAAAGAGCCGAACCGTAATGATTCGGCTCTTTCGAATCTATTTTCTATTTTTCTTCTTTCATTAATTCTTGTTTGAAATACGGAATTAACAAAAGTACGAACAAAATCAAACCGAGAATTCCGCCCACCAAATACGTGGATGTCGAGAATCCCATGATAAAGACCGAGTCCTTGTGACGAACCCAATCTGCAGGGAAACCGACGAACATCATTCCCATAGCCGCCATCATTGCGTACCACCAGCCGCTTGGATTTTTCGCCGCAAGTTTATAAATGGCTATGATTGCCATAATCAGCGTTAGAAACGCTATTGGTCCGGTAAATCTCAAAATAGCCTGAGCGGGATTTGTCGCCGTAGCGGCGTAAGGCAAAGCCAAAATTCCGCGAATACCGTGTTCCGCGAACGAAAAAGCATCGACACCTATCATTCCGAGCAATATCATAATGGGAAGATAAACCGCTTTCTCTTTTTTATCTTCAAGTCCCAACGTCAAAACTATTAAAAATGCGACCAACCCGACACCGAAGACGGTAAAACCGTTGGGCACTCCGAAAAAGACAGCGCCCGCAAGACTAATATAAAAAGCGCCTATGGGAGCCAACGCCATAATCGTAACGATGGAAGGATACGCCCATTCTTTTCCGAGACGAAGCGCATAAACGGAAAGAAAAATAAACAAACCGCCGAACACCAAAACCCCGCGCCAGAAGGAGGAAATGTACATTCTAAGCGCCGCCATTTGCACTAATCTGTCCGATTTCTTAATCATTTTATTTCCTGCGGCGATAAGCATACCCGCCTTTTCGGAAAGAGCCTTGTAATTAATTTTTTCGGGTTCAACTTTAGCCTGCGCTTCAATAAAGGCGGCGGCTTTGCTTAATTTTTCACCCGCACCTTTCAACTTCGGATTTTTCAATTCTTTTTGAGCGGCACTTTTCAGTTTGTTCGCGAGATTAGTCAGTTCGTTCGGCACGTCGTATTTTTGCGGTTGCGCCGCGATATCCGCTAATTTTTTGCCGACATCCAATCTCAGCGTTCCTTCTTTTTCGACAAAATTAGATAATCCGGAAAGTTTTTTAATTACAATATCCTGAGATTTATCAATACAAAACGGCGCCCTGAAAATTAGGAATAATGCGGTGAGAACAGCTACAATACTAACGATTGTAATTTTTGTTTGTTTTAGAGCCATACCCTTTGCCTCCTGTTTTGTTTTTGTGAATGTAATTCACCCTCAAAATTTATTCATAAAAAAACAACATATATTCGGCTATTCGGGTACTAATATATAAATAAATTTTTGTTATATAAAAATTTTTTTTCATAAAATAGAATTATTACGAACGCGAGCATTAATTAAAAAACGATAAAAGACAACACCGAACATGGAG
>CAYZMW010000098.1:0-26560 GCA_964479645.1 uncultured Melioribacter sp.
GTAAGTGATGGTTACGACGCCACCGAAAATAAGAAAAATCGTCAGTATGCGCCCCGCGGGAGTTAGCGGTTTGACTTCCATAAATCCCGTGGTGGTTATCGTAATAATCGTCATATAAACGGCATCGAGAAAAGAATAATTATCTTCGATTACGGAATACCCGACGACGCCTATGACGAGAACGAGAAAAAGCGCAGTGACACCGTAAATTATCCGCTTTATAATATCGGATTGATGAATTTCAACCTCCCGAAAATTTCGAAATCGAAAAGTAAAAATTACGAATATTTTATTTTGTTTTTCGGGGAATATCTTCGATTGTAAAAAAATGTTTTCATTGAGATCGATTGTTCGATAAATCGCGGTTAAACCCAAGTAGCTCAACTCCAATTTTTTTAATCCCGCCGTGAATAATAATGCTTGATAGCGTTTAGCGTCGAGCGGACGGTTGATTGAGGTTGAGGCTGAGGTTGAGGTTGAGAAGTTTTTAATGGGACAAGTTTTTCAATTAAAAATTAAAAATTCAAAATTAAAAAGTATTTTCATTCAACATTCATAATTCAACATTCATAATTCAATCAATTCTCTATCCGTGAAAATCCAATAAAATCTGCGTTATCCGTGTTCTATTGAAATGGGACGCAGATTAAACTGATTGGTTATGATTAGGACTGATAATCAGTTTAAATCATAAATAATCAGTCAAATCAGCGTGCTATCTAAATTACAAATTCTAAATTAAATCCCGTCTTGGTGGAACAATCATTCATCCAATCAATCATTCATTCATAATTAGAGAAAATCTTTATCTCGTAACTTCGAATACGACGAGACGTTTTTCTTTTTCGTTGCGGACGTTGTTCGGTTTGTAGCCGAGTTCGATAATCGTGGCTTTTTTGATGTGCGCGCCGTATTTCAGTTTTGCGGTTTCGATTTCTTCGCGCAAATCGCCGCCTTTAATCGCCATTAAATACGCTTTTTCTTTGATAATCGGGAGGGAGTAACGCATGAGAATAATCAGCGAAGTTGTTCCGCGGGAAAGGACCAAATCGAATTTATCTTGATTTTTTTCGATGAACTCTTTGTCTTCGACGCGCGAATTTACCGCGGTGAGATTTCCGAGTTTCAGTTTGTTTATGAATTCGTTAACCGCATTGATTTTCTTAGCGGTGGAATCGACGAGCGTGCCGCGTAAAAACGGCTTCATTATTCCAACGGGAATTCCCGGAAAGCCGCCGCCCGTTCCGATGTCGATAAAAGTTGTCGCTTTTTCAGGAATGAATTTGGAAATATAAGCGGATAAAAAGACGTGGTTCTCTATTAAGTTCTTTATGTCCCTACGCGAAATCAAATTGACTTCTTCGTTTTTTTCGGCAACGAGTTCGGCGAAGTGCGCCAAACGTTCGAGTTGAAAAATTTCGGGACTTTGACTGTTTTCCCAAAAGAACGATTTTAATTCGCCGAGATACTTTTCTTGTCTTGTCATGCGAAACCTTTATTTTTTACCTTTTAAATATACTAATAATATCGAAATATCGGAAGGCGAAACGCCCGAGATGCGCGACGCTTGTCCGAGCGTTGCCGGACGAAATCGCGCGAGTTTTTCACGCGCTTCCATTGAAATGGTGTTGATGTTTTTATATTCGAAATCTTCGGGAATGGGAATATTTTCGTATTTATCGAGTTTTTCGACTAATTCGCGCTGTTTTTGAATGTAGCCTTCGTATTTCACTTCGGTTTCCACACGTTCGATTAACGCATCGTCCTCCGAAAGTTTTTGCAAAAATTCGTTTTCGTTTTTAATAACGGATAAGAGGTCTTTTAATTTCACTTCCGGACGCTTGATTATTTTCGAAAGTAATTCCGAGTTTTCAATTTGCGACGAATTTACATTTTTCAGAAAATCGTTCACTTTTTTCGGTTTTATTCTTGTCGAATTAATAAACGAAACGCTTCCGCTTACGATTTTTTCTCTCTCTTTGTGCCATTCGAATTCTTCGTCTGAAATCAAGCCGTATTCGTGTCCGAATTTCATCAATCTTTCAAGCGCGTTGTCTTGTCGCAAAAGCAATCTGTGTTCCGCGCGCGAAGTGAACATTCTGTAAGGTTCGTCCGTCGATTTGCTTTCGAGGTCGTCAATCAGCACGCCGATGTAAGCGTCGCTACGTTTAAGCGTAAATTCTTTTCTTCCGAGAATTTTCGCCGCCGCGTTAATTCCCGCGACAATTCCTTGCGCCGCCGCTTCTTCGTAGCCCGAAGTTCCGTTTACTTGTCCCGCAAAATAAAGTCCTTCCACAAGTTTCGTTTCGAGAGTTAATTTCACTTGATAAGGCGGAAAGAAATCGTATTCCACGGCGTAACCGGGACGCACCATTTCCACTTCTTCCAAACCTTTGATTAATTTCATCGCTTTAAGTTGAACGTCCGCCGGCAAAGAAGACGAAAAGCCGTTCAAATAAACTTGGTCGGAATCCAAACCTTCAGGTTCGATAAAAAGTTGATGTTTCGGTTTGTCGGAAAATCGAACGATTTTATCTTCAATCGAAGGACAATAGCGCGGACCCGCGCCGTCTATTAATCCCGTAAACATCGGCGAAAAGGAAAATCCCGTTTCCAAAACGCGGTGAACTTCTTCGTTCGTGTAAGTCAAATAGCAACTTACTTGCGGAAGATAAGGAAAATCTTCGAGCGGCGTGCGGAAAGAAAAAGGACGCGGATTTTCGTCGCCCGGTTGTTCTTGCAAGATGTCGTAATTTATCGAATCTTTTTTCAAGCGCGGCGGCGTTCCGGTTTTTAATCTAGCCGAAACGAAGCCGATTTTTTCAAGCGATTGCGTTAAGCCTTCCGCCGCTTCTTCGCCGTATCTTCCGCCAATCGAAGGCGTAAGTCCGGTGTACATTATTCCGTTAAGAAACGTGCCCGCCGAAACAATCAGCGCTTTGCATTTGTACTCATCGCCTTTTTTTGTTCGCGCACCGACAATCTTCTTATTCTCTTCAATCGCTTCGATTACAATATCTTCGATTATATCAAGTCCGCTAACACTTTCCACAACGCGAACCGCTTCTTCCGAGTAAAGTTTTCTATCGGACTGACATCTGCCCGCCCAAACAGCGGGACCTTTCGATTTATTTAACGTTCTGAATTGAATTCCCGTTCTGTCGGCGATAATTCCCATCACACCGCCGAGCGCATCTATTTCGTGAACAAGATGCCCTTTTGCGCTTCCGCCGATTGCGGGATTGCAGGAAAGGCGTCCGATGCCCGCTTTTTCCATCGTTATCAAAGCAACGGAAACGCCCATTTTCGCCGCCGCAATGCTTGCTTCAATTCCCGCGTGTCCGCCGCCAACAACTATTACATCATACTCTTTCATTTATCGAATACCAATTCCTTTTTGTTTCACGTGAAACGTTTCCGTCAATTAACGAAAATTTGCGAAATTTGTTTCACGTGGAACATTTTATTTTCCAATGCAAAATTTGTCAAAAATGTTATTTAGAATATCGTCGGTTGTAACTTTTCCGATGATTTCGTCAAGCGCTTCGGTTGCCGCGCGAATATCGAGTGAAACGAATTCTTGGCTCATTCCTTTTTTTATCGAATTAATCGCGCTTGTCAGATTTTCTTTCGCTCTGTTCAATGCGTTGTAATGACGAACATTTGAAACTATCGCTGTCTTTTCACTATACGAATGTGAACCGATTGCTTTCTTTTTCAGTTCCGAAAGAAGTTCGTCAATTCCCTTTCCCGTTTTCGCTGAAATGTTAATTGCGTTCGGTTCGGGAAAATCTTCTGCAATATCCGTTTTGTTAAAAACCGTTACGATATTTTCTTCGCTTTTAATTTCTTTTATGATTTCAAAAAGTTCGTCGTCGAAACCTTCGGTTGCGTCGTTCAGAAAAATCACCAAATCCGCTTCTTCGATCGCTTTTCTGCTCCGAATTACGCCTTCTTTTTCGACGTGGTCGCTTGTTTCGCGAATTCCCGCCGTGTCGTAAAGTTTGAACAAATATCCGTCGATATTCAACTCTTCGCGGATAACGTCGCGCGTCGTTCCCGGAGTTTTGCTTACTATCGCGCGCGCTTCTTTCAGAAAATAATTCAGAAGAGACGATTTTCCCACGTTCGGCTTGCCGACAATCGCAACGTTTATTCCGTCGCGCACAACCTTGCCGAAGTTGTAAGTTTCAAGCAGTTTTTCAATTCTCCGAACCGTTGCGGAAAGTTTTTCGGCGAGTTCGTCATAAGGAAGAAACTCCAAATCTTCTTCCGCAAAATCGAGTTCGAGTTCAATCAGCGACAAACCTTCGAGTAGCGCGCTTCTGATAGTTTCGATTTCGCGCGTCAAAAGTCCGTCGAGTTGATTTCTAGCGCCGCGCAAGGAAGCGTCCGTGCGCGCGGAAATAACGTCTGCGACCGCTTCGGCTTGCGCCAAGTCGATTTTTCCGTTCAAGAAAGCGCGCAAGGTAAACTCACCCGGTTCCGCCGCGCGTGCGCCTTCGGCAAGTAGTACGGAAATTATCTTTTCCACAATGAACGGATTCCCGTGCGTGCTTATTTCAAGCGCGTCTTCTCCCGTGTAGGACCGCGGCGCGCGGAAAACCGAAACAAGCACGTCGTCGATTGTTTCCCCTTGCGCATTGATTATTTTTCCGTAATGAATGGTATTTGCCGCCGCTTCCGAGAGCTTTACGCCGCCGCGAAAAATCCTATCGACAAGCGAAGCGCAATCTTCGCCGCTTACGCGAATAACCGAAATTGCGCCTTCGCCGGGCGGAGTTGCAAGCGCAACAATAATATCTTCTTTGAAAATTTTCATTTCATTTTGACAAAAAGAACTTTAAAGATACTGAAATATTTTTTGAAAAACAAGTCGAAATTTCCGTAAGTTATTATATCCTAATAAGTTAGCGAAAGACCGAATATCCGAATTAGGATTTTTGAAATTTATGAGACAAATAACTTATTGTTATAATTCGGGAACGCTTAAAAGCGTAACTTTTCGGAAGGTTTTGAAATCATCGTTTAAAATTTGAGCGGAAACAAACAAAGTGTCGTCGCGCGTTTCGATTTCAAGAAAATGAAACGGTCGTCGCGGCGAATGATTATCGAACAAATCTTTATATTTCTCGTCTTCTCCGGTAAACAAAGGCTGTTGCAATCCGCCGCCACCGCCGATAACAAGAAAATTTTTTCCGCGCACTTTAAAGCGCTCCAACGCGTGCGCGTGTCCGCTAATAAACAACTTCGCTTTGCTTGAGGAAAAGAAAGCGGGAAGAAATTCGCGCCGAACTTCTTCACTCGGCGAAACAATTTTACTGTTCGTAAAAGGCGAGTAATGCGTTGCGACAATCACGATTTTTATTGTCGTATCCTTTTCCGCATTGCCAAGAAATTCGAAATACTTTCTCTTTTGATTTTCGGTTTCTTCTTTCGTTAATTCCGAAAAATTGGAATTTAGCAAAATTACAAGAGCGTTGCCGCAACGAACCGCGTAGCCCGTTTCCTCTGCGTCGGGAAAGCGTTTGGCGAAATTTTTTCTCCCAAGCGACGAATACAAAATATATTCGTGATTGCCGAAGGCGGGATAAAAAGGCACGCGCAGAGAGTTCAGTTTTTCCACGAAGTTGTCAATCGGCGCCCAAGCGTTATCGCAATAGCCGTAGGCGGTCAAATCGCCGAGGTGAAAAACCGCCGCGGGTTTTTCATCGAGAATTTTCGCGAAAATCGCTTCGCGCGCAGTGTCGTTTCCGTTTTCTTCAAGGAAAAAAGTTTCCGCCCAAATCGGTTGTTGAGTGTCGCTGACAAAAACGATTTTGTTTCCGCTACAAGAATTTTCGGTTCTTACGACGGGAAATTTTTCGCCATTGCAAAAAGGCAACGGAAACGATTTAAAAAAGACGAACAGCAACAAGCCCGCAAGAGCGAAAAGCGATATGAGAATTTTACGCTTCAAAGGAAATTTCGGTTCTAATAAGAGAAAAGCGTGTAACGAAACATTACGTTAAAAACCAAATCGAAATTTTCAAGACGCAAAATATAATACGATTTCAATTCTCCGCCGATTTTCAATTTTTCGGAAACGGGATAAAGGTAGTTCATTCCCAACTCGTAAGCGTTGCTCCAACTTGTGCTGCCAACCGTGTTACCGAAGGACGAAACGCGCGAAATCAAAATGAAACCGCCGATGCCGCCGAAGATTTCGAAATTGTCGTAAACCTCCATTGCGAAAACCGCAATTATCGGAACGGAATTAAGCGAAAGTTCCGCATCGGTGTCGCCGTAAACAGTGTCGTAAAATTTCGTTTCCAAATAATAGAGCGGAAGATAGCCGCTTTCCAAACCGATGCGCAAAATATGTTCGGGTTGCCACATCAGGCGAGCGGTAAAGACCGCGGGACGATCGTCATTAAGATTATCGTAATCCATATCGTTGAAATATTTTTGCGGACCGACGCCGAGATAAAGATTAAAATGATAAATCGGCTCGGTCGCCGTTTGCGCGCCGCCTTTCGACGCAAAGGCAAAGAAAAACGTAAGCAACAATATGTAAAATGTTTTATCTGACATAATTGTAATACGCAACGACTGTCGGGTAATTTGTTACGAAACCGTCGAACTCGGTTTCGCGGAAAAACTTTTTGATGAACTCGTCCGAATCAAGCGTCCAAGTGATTGCAATGCGCCCTTCCGCGTGCATTTGGCGAACGGCATCGGTTTGCGAACCGAGCGTCCAGCGCGGACCCCACGCGTAAGAATTCGTAGAGCGAACGTCATCAATGGAAAGTTCGTTTAATGAAAGAACATTTTCGTATCCCGGATATTGTTTAAAATTCGAAATTTTTTCTTCCGTCGGCAAACCTATTACAATTTTCAAATCGCGTCCCATTGCTTCGGCGCGACTCATAATTTCCTGCTGTATCGGAATTACGTAAGGCATCGCGTTTTTGCTCGATTTCATATCAAGCCAAACGAATTTCAATTTCGTTTCATTCAGAACGAATTCGAGCGCGTCTTTGAGTTTCGGAATTTTTTCGCCGTTTACAAGAGTAAGAAAAGTGTTGATTTGCGGAAACGTGAAATCTTCGATTTGTCCCCACATTGGCGCTTCGCGAACAAGACGCAAATTAATGTCGCTATCGTGATAAAGAAACGGCACGTTGTCCTTGCTCAATTTCACGTCAATTTCGATTGCGTTTGCGCCGAGTTGTTCGGCAAGCGCAATCATTTCGATGCTGTTTTCCGAAACGCCGATGTTGTCGGAATTTCTTACTCCGCCGCGGTGCGCCACAATCAGAAAATCCGAATTCAACGCGCTATCGGAAATTGCGCGTTCATATTTCAATTTAAGCGTTTTCGTGTTAATTCCGTTTCCGTTCGAATACGAACCGCTAATTTCCAGATCTTGCACCGCTCCGTTTTCAAGAGCCGCGGCGTCTTCCGCCGTAATTTTCCAGCGCGTCATTCCGGCGTCCAAACTGCGCATGTGACGCCACACGCCTTCGAACAAAACTTCCGAATTTTTCATTCCGCTTTCCAAAACGAGATACGTCCCGAGATAATAGCCGTAAACAACAAGTTTTTCTTTGTACCATTTCAGAACGACTTGCTCGCCGAAGTTGTCTTTGCCGTCGGTGATTTTATAAACGCCTTCGATGTTCGTGCGAATTTCTTCGGGAACAGGCGTCGTTCCGCTTAAAATCGAACCGTCGGGATAGCCCGGTTCAAGAATATCAACTTCGTTGCACGCCGCAAAAATCAAAACAAGCGATATGAAAGCGAATAATTTTTTCATAACACGAACCCTACGAAAACTTCGGGAATGAAAAAATACTTATCCCACGAAGGGAAAACCGCCCACGCGGGCCAATAAAGTTTCACCCAATTCATTTTTACGCCGAGCGTCATGAATTTATCTTTCCACGCGGGTTGTTCGATAAGAAACGCAATCGAACCGCCGTTAAAATTCGTTCCTTTGTCTGACGTAATAATATCGTCCGCTTTTTGTTTGATGCCGAAAATGTAATTGATTTCTCCCGCAATCGTTACGGTGAATTTTTCCGAAGCGTAGCCGACAAACAAATCGGTACGTCCGCTCCACGATTTCACTTTGCTATCGAAACCGAACTGATGTAGCGCGCCGAACCAATAATTAATACTGCTTCCGACGCCGAAAGAAAAACGATTTAAAGAATAATTCCACTGCGCGCCGGCATCGAACAAAAAGGAAATTATATTTGTGTTCGCTTGTCCGTTTATGTTAAAACCTTTGCCCAAGCCGTATTTCGCTTTGTAAATAAATAGCGGCGAATAAATCCACGAACTTGTCGCTTCGATTTGGTCTTCGGGAAGTTTCGCTAAAATTACCGCAAACTCGTGCGCAAACTCTTCCTTTTCGTACGGTCGCGGAAAAAAGAACGAGCCTTTGCGCACATCGAGCGTTTGCGAAAAAGTTTGCGCGACGAACAACACCGTGAAAATGAAAAATCCGTATGAGATTTTTTGCTTAATCATAAAACGAATATAAGAAAAAGGATAATTTCGAAAAAACCGCGCGAGTTTATTTATCGGGAACAAAATCTTTCGGCGCGATAACCACGACGAATTCGCCCTTTGTTTTCAGCGCTTCCGTGCGTTCGAGAATTTCTTTCGCCGTTCCGCGCACGATTTCTTCGAACTTTTTCGTCAATTCGCGATTGACCGCAAGAAAACGATTCGGCATATATTCGTTAATTTCATTGAGAAGTTTTTCAATTCTGTAAGGCGATTCGTAAAGCACAATCGTGCGTTTTTCTTCGGCGAGTTCTTTCAGTTTTTTTTGTCGTCCCTTTTTCTGCGGAAGGAAACCTTCGAAAACGAAACTGTCGGTCGGAATTCCGCTAACGCTCAATGCGAGTATCGCCGCGTTCGCTCCGGGAATTCCGCTAACGCGTACGCCGTTTTTCAAAGCCGCGTTTACCAAGCGCACTCCCGGATCGGAAATTGCGGGCGTTCCCGCGTCGCTTACAAGCGCAATTGTTTTTCCTTCGAGCAAATCGTTTATTACCGCGTCGATTTTTTTCGTTTCGCTTTGCGCGTTGAACGAAATAAGTTTTGCCGTTACATCGGCGTTTTCGAGCAACCGCTTTGTAACGCGTGTATCTTCGCACAAAACGTAATCCGCTTGCGCCAAAGTTTCAATTGCGCGCGGCGAAATGTCGCCGAGATTTCCGATAGGCGTTGCAACGACAAAGAGCGTTCCCGACATAAAAAATTCTCCTTCCGTTTTTCTTTCTTGCGAAAAAATTTTCGGAAATAGCGGAACGAAAAGATTTCGAAATAAAATTTTTCCTTTCCGTTTGCTATATTAATAAACTTGATTAAAATAAATTTACGGAAAATTTCGGAGCGATTATGAGGAAACTTATCGGTATCAGAAGAGAGGACAAAAACATTTGGGAACGCCGCGTTCCGCTTACTCCCGAACACGTTAAAATTTTAAGGGAAAAAGAAAACATCGAGTTTATCGTTCAGCCTTTCGAGCGCAGAGCGTTTTCCGATGACGAATACCGCGCGGCGGGTGCAACCGTAAGCGAAGATTTTTCGGAAGCGCCGTTTGTTTTTGCGGTTAAGGAAATCCCCACCAAACTGCTTGAAGCGGGAAAAGTTTATATGTACTTTTCTCACACAATCAAAGGGCAGGATTACAATATGCCGATGTTGCAACGACTTCTTGACTTGAAAGCGACGCTTATCGATTACGAAACGATTAAAGACGAAAACGGTAGGCGACTTGTTTTCTTCGGGCGTTTTGCGGGCATTGCGGGCATGATAGACGCACTGCACGCTTTCGGGAAACGTTTGCAATATTTCGGATACGAAACGCCGTTTCTTCACGTGAAGATGTCTTACGAATACGGCGAAGTTGCGCTTGCAAAAGAAGACATAAGGAAAACCGCGCTTGAAATTGCAAACGCCGATTTGCCCGACGAATTTGCGCCTTACATTTTCGGATTTTCCGGTTACGGAAACGTTTCGCGCGGCGCGCAAGAAATTTTCGATTTGCTTCCCGCAAAGGAAATTGCGCCGGACGAAATCGCCGATATTGTAGCGCGTAAAGAAAAAGGTTTGTTTAAAGTCGTGTTCAAGGAAGAAGACTTGGTTCAGCCGAAAGATGAAAATCAGCCTTTCGAACTTCAAGATTACTACGTTCATCCCGAAAAATACGCGCCGAAGTTCGAAAAATATTTGGTAAATCTTACGGCGCTTGTAAATGCGGTTTATTGGGACGAACGTTATCCGCGACTTGTAACCAAAAAATTCTTGAAAGAAAATTTCGACAAAATGCGACTTGTTTTAATTCAAGATATAAGTTGCGATATTAACGGCGGCGTTGAAATCACTTACAGAGCGACGGAGCCGGATGTTCCGGGCTATGTTTACAATCCCGAAACGGACGAATTTACCGACGGCTTCGAAGGGAAAGGCGTTTTGAATTTGGCGGTCGATAATCTACCCACGGAAATTGCGAAAGATTCTTCGATTGCTTTCGGCGACGCGTTGATGCCGTTCGTTCCGGGAATAGTCAACGCAGATTACGAAAAGCCTTTCGCGGAAATCGATTTGCCGCCCGAAATAAAACGCGCGGTAATCGTTTACAAAGGCGAACTTACGCCTGATTACGAATATTTGAAAGAGTATTTAGAAAAAGTGAAATAGATTTTTAATCGTTAAAACGATAACTCAAAACCAAACAAGGAGATAAAAATGGATTACGAATTTTTAAAAACGCTCGGAATCGAAGAGAAAAATTTCGGCGGTTCCACGGGTTTAGAATGGACGACAACAACCGACGCGGGCGAACTGAACATTTACTCGCCGGTTGACGGAAAATTCATCGCAAGCGTTTATATGGTTTCGGAAGAAGACTACGACAATATCGTGGCGAAATCGGTCGAAGCGTTCAAATATTGGCGCACAATTCCAGCGCCGAAACGCGGCGAAATCGTTCGTCAAATCGGACTCGAATTGCGCAAATACAAAGAACCGCTCGGCAAACTCGTTTCTTACGAAATGGGGAAATCCTTGCAGGAAGGAATGGGCGAAGTGCAAGAAATGATTGACATTTGCGACTTTGCAGTCGGGCAATCGCGCCAACTTTACGGATTTACAATGCAATCGGAAAGACCGCAACACAGAATGTACGACCAATATCATCCGCTCGGCGTTGTGGGAATAATCACCGCGTTTAACTTTCCCGTTGCGGTTTGGGCTTGGAACGCAATGATTGCTACGGTTGCGGGCGATACGAATTTGTGGAAGCCTTCCTCGAAAGTGCCGCTTTCGGCGATTGCGGTTCAGAAAATTCTTGCGCCGATAATCAAGGAAAACGATTTGCCCGAAGGTTTGTTCTCGCTTGTTGTCGGCAAAGGTTCGACAGTCGGCGAAAAACTTTTGAACGACACTCGCATTCCGCTTGTTTCGATTACCGGCTCTGTTGACATTGGTCGCCACGCGGCGCAAACCGTTGCGAAACGTTTCGGCAAAACGATTTTGGAACTCGGCGGAAACAACGCGATTATCCTTACGCCTGATGCGGATTTGAAAATGGCGATTCCCGCTATTGTTTTCGGCGCGGTCGGAACCGCGGGACAGCGCTGTACCACAACGCGTCGTTTGATTATCCACGAAAGCATTTACGACAAAGTGAAAGATTCGCTCGTGGATGCTTATTCGAAACTCAAAATCGGAAATCCGCTCGACGAAACAAATCACGTCGGACCGCTTACGGACAAAGCCGCGGTTGCGTTGTTCAAGGACGCGCTGAAACGCCTTGAAAAAGAAGGCGGGAAAGTTCTCTTCGGCGGCGAAGTTCTTGAAGGCGAAGGCTACGAATCGGGTTGCTACGTTCGTCCCGCAATTTGCGAAGCGGAAAATCATTACGAAATTGTGCAAGAAGAAACGTTCGCGCCGATTCTCTATTTGATTAAATATTCAGGCGATGTTCGTAACGCGATTGAAATTCACAACGATGTTGTTCAGGGACTTTCGTCCGCGATATTTACAAACAACTTGCGCGAAGCCGAATTGTTCCTCTCGGCGGAAGGTTCGGATTGCGGCATTGCAAACGTGAATATCGGAACTTCCGGCGCGGAAATAGGCGGAGCCTTTGGTGGCGAAAAACACACCGGCGGCGGACGCGAATCGGGTTCCGACGCTTGGAAAGCCTACATGCGCAGACAAACGAACACAATTAACTACGGCACAACCTTACCGCTTGCACAGGGAATTAAGTTCGAAATCTAAAACAAATTTGGAACACGGATAATAAAAAAAGAAAAGCGGACTTCGGTCCGCTTTTTTTCGTGTTAAAACAACTTTAATAAAAAACGCCCGATTTACGGGCGTTTCAAGTTTGCGTAAAATGCAAGAAATTAATTATCGATTATTATTCGAGTTCTTCGTTTACTTCTTTCAAAAGTTCTTTCGCTTCCTCTTTTCTTTGCGGGTCTTCCTTATCAAGAATTTTCGCCGCAAGAACTTTTTCCAATTCCGCTTTCGCTTCTTTGTACTTATCGTCTCTCATCAACGCTTTTGCGTAATCCAAATGAATCATTGCAAAACCGGGGAAAAGTTTTTCCGCCGTCGCGTATTCTTTCAAAGCGATTTCCAAATCCGCCCAGCCGAGTCCGAGTACCGAACGCGCGGGTTTCCATTTTTCGCTGACTTTCGCGTGCGTGCGTCCCAAAACATAGTGAGCGATTGCCTGAACGTAATTGCCGCCGTTTCCGAGTTCGATCGCTTTTTCCAAATCGGCTTTTACGCTGTTGACCAAATCACCGACGGAGAAAACACCCTTGAAAAGAGCGATTTTTCCGTTAGCAATAGCGCGCCGCAAATATGTTACCGATTGGTCGGGCGCAAGTTTTACCGCTTGCTCGGCGTATCCGAGAGCTTTAACGTACTGCGCTTCGCGTGCGTCGTCGTCCTTTAAGAAGTTTCCGATATAAACGTTTTCGCGACTCATTCGCCAAAGAACTTCCCAGTTGTTCGGAAATTTTTGATTCGCTTCTTCCAAAACCTTCAAAGCATCTTCGTATTGAAAAAGTTTGTCCAACGAATCCGCTTTTACGATATATTCCGAAACATCATCGGCGGCTTTTGTCGTAACGGCGGTTAAAACGAAAATCGCCAATATAGAAAGAAATATCTTTTTCATTATTCACCTCTGTTTTTATTATTTGTTTTGTACAAATCCGTTTCCGCAAGTCTGATAAAATTCGTCCAATCGCTTTCGTTGTTCGAATCGGAATTTATTGCATGAATGTACGCGTTTGTTTTCGCGCTTAGTTCGTCGGCGTGGTAAAGCGCAATGGCTTCGACGGTTTTGGGTATTACGGGGGAAGCGAATTCCAATTTTCCCTGATGGCTCAGAACGAGATGTTCGAGTTGCATTTTAAGATCTTCGGGAAAGCCGTCGATTTTCTCCGCCGCTTTTTCCACTACTATTGCGGCAATAACTATGTGTCCGATTAATTTTCCTTTGTCGGTATAAACGAAATCGCTTTCGCCCGCAAGTTCTTCCGTTTTCCCGAAGTCGTGAAGCAACGCGCCCGCAACGAGCAAATCGCGATTGATTTCGCGATGAAACGACGCGATAAGTTCGCAAATTTTTACGATTTCGAGCGTGTGTTCCAAAAGCCCGTGAACGTATGCGTGATGCCAAGCTTTTCCCGCGGGAAGATTCTTAAATTTTTCAAGTTTTTCACCCGAGAAAATTATGCGTAAAAGTTTGTTCAAATAGGGGTTTTTTATCGAGTTGATAACCGCGTCAAGTTCCGCGGACATTTCGTTGAAATCCCGTTCGGAAGTTTTAATAAACGCGCTTTTGTCGATATTGTCTCTTGGTTCGCTTTTCCGAATTCGCTCTATTATATACTGCAACTTGCCGCCGAACTCTTGAATTTTCCCTTTCACTTTAATGATGTCGCCTTTGCGAAAGAAATGTTTGGTTTTGTCGTAATCCCATAGTTTGGCGTTAATCGAGCCCGTTTTGTCGGAAAGCGTCAAATCGAGATAAGGTTTTCCGTTTTTCGTGGTTTTTTCTTCCAAGGAAGTAATCAAATAAAACCCGATTACGTTTTCGTCGTTTTTTCTGAGTGTGTTTATTTCGCTCATTATCCCGCCCTTAAAACTTCGATGTTTGCAACCGGCACGGTCGCTATCACGGTTCTGTTCAACATTTCGATAGTAATTGCTATTTCTTTTTTGCCGTGTTTCGTATCGCTGACAATTCCCTTTATTCCCGCAAGCGGTCCGTCCGTTATTTTTACCAAAGCGCCTTCCCGCAGTTCGTCCGTAACTTTAACGTCAAGATTCGAATCGAGCATCTTTTTGATACCTTCGATTTCCCAATCGGGCACGTGCGCGGGCTTCCCTTCGAAATGAATATTGGTGACGATAGATTTCAGTTGAAGAACTTCCATTCTTTCCTTTTCGTTACATTTCGCGAAAATATAACTTTTGAAAAGAGGCTCCGTAACTTTCTTTTTTCTGTCGCTCCATTGTTTCAGAACCGTAATTTTAGGCAAAAAGACTTCTATGTCGCGAGCGGCGATTTCGGTTTCCGCTTTGAATTCGTGGCGCGGTTTCGTATAAAATGCAAGCCAATATTTGCGTGGTTCTTCTTGCATTCGTCTCCTTTTTCCTTAATTTAACAATTTCAAGATATTCGTGAAATTTTCGGCGTCGAACGGTTTTTCAATTATTTCAGCAACGCCGAGTTTTCTGTATGCTTCGTAAGATTCGGGGTCCAGCGCGCCCGAAATAATTAAGACGGGAACGTTTTTTAATTTCGGATTTTTCTTAACCACTTCCATAAATTGAACGCCGTTCATTAGCGGCATATCGTGGTCGGTTATAATCATGGAAGGAATTTTTTTGTAAGCGATATTCAACGCTTCGTAACCGTTTTCCGCTTCGTGAATTTCCACGTCGCCGAAAAGGTTTTTCAAATGTTTCTTAAATAGTTCCCGCGCACGAACGTCGTCATCCACTATAAGAAAAATTTGGTTCGCTTCGGGCAAGGTAAAGTGAAACTCCGTGCCTTTCCCTTCTTCCGAGAAAAACCAGATTTCGCCTTCGTGTTTTTCCACTATTTCCTTAACAAGCGTCAAACCGAGTCCCGTTCCTTTTTCGCCCGCCGTTCCTTCCGTCGTGATTTTTTCGTCGAGTTTGAAAATTTTCGCTTGGTCGCCTTCCTTAATTCCGACGCCTTCGTCGCGGACGACCACTTCGATTTTGTCTTTGCCGTATTTATTGGCGTTAACGTAAATCTTTTTCCCTTCGGGAGTAAACTTTAACGCGTTGCTTAACAAATTGGAAATCACGCGGTCGATTAATTTCGGGTCGGCGTAAAAATACAAATCTTCGGGAATATCGATTTCGATTTCGACTCCCTTGCGCACCGCCGCGCCGGTAAGCGAAGAAACAGCCGTGGAAACAACGGAGCGCACGTTCAGCCGCGCAGGTTCCACTTCGATTTTTCCGGACTGCAACCGCGACCAATCGAGCAAATGATTAACAAGGTTAAGTTGAGTTTGCGCGGCGTCGTAAATGTAGCGCAAATAATCTTCGCGCTCTTCGGCGGGTAATTCGGGTTCGTTCAAAAGTATTTCCGAAAAACCGATTAAACTTGTAAACGGCGCGCGCAAATCGTGAGAAATAATGGAAATGAATTTATCCTTAACATTGTTTTGTTTTGAGATTTTAAGAAAGTCGTCGCGCAATTTGTTTTGAACTTCGAAATAATACGAAACGTCGCGTAGAATTCTTTCGTAAACCACGCGCTCCTTGTCGTTTCGCATAATCACGCGCTCTTCGAGCCAAACGGTTCTGCCCGTTTTGTGCTTTATTCTGAAACGGTGAGTTATCGGTTCCGCTTTATCTTGACGCGCGAGACGAATGTAAGTTTGCTTGTATTCTTCCAAATCCTCTTCGTTTATTATCGCGAGAAATCCGCCGCGCAATTCGTTGATTTCTTCCGAAGAGTAGCCCGTTACTTTCCGTAAATTCCCGTAAAATTTTTCGGGTTCTTCGGAAGAGTTGTTCGAAATCATAAAAAAGCAATCGCCGAGTAAATCGTTGCGGCTTTCACATAAGTTTTGCAACAGATAATTTAGGTCGCCAATTGCCTGTGCGCTTTTTTCGTTACTTTCGTGCATACACGCGTCGATTGCCTTTTAAGAAAATTCAAAATTGTTTAACAAAAAAATATAAGCAAACAAAAGACCGAATACAAAAGAAAATTAGGAGAGAAAAGAAAAATAATAAAGCTAAATCAAAAGTTTGATTAACCTTACGAACTCATCAAAATTTTCTTCGATTTTATCGAAAGAAACTTTTCTTTCGGGCGATAAATTTAAATTGTTCGAAATAAAATCGAGCCACTTTTCAACGATTTCTTTCGGTTTGTGTCCCAAATATTGTTCGTACTTCACGTTATTCTTTTGAAAAGTCAAAAGATTTTCTCCGCCTTTTATCCAGAAAAGAGAGAGCGTTTTATCCTGCGCTTTTTCGGAATAAACCCTGAAAGAAAACCCCTTTTCACCCACCGTATTGATTACGGCGACTCCGCGCCTTCCTCTTTTCTTTCCTTCGAGAAATTCGACGTCTGCGAGCGCACCCAATAATTTTTTAACGAAAGAATGATTTCTCATTTCTTCGCTAATCGGAATTCGCGGATTGGAACTTGCGTGCGTCGAGTAAGTTTCGACGAGTTTTATGAAATAAAGCGCGGACAATTCTTTTTGCGGATTTGCGAAATTTCTCAGATTCTTTTTAAAATACTCCGCGATTTCTTCCAAACTTAAATCCGAATTATGATAAGACTTGCCCGTTACGGAGAAAATTTTAACTCCGTTTTTTTCGTACTTTTCTTTGTACGAAGAAATTTGAGAACGGTTTTCATCACCGAGTTCGACTTCGACGTAGCCGATAATTTCGCCGTTATTTTTTACGGCGTAATCGGGTCTGTTCCCTTCCGAATTTCTTATCGGGTAAATTACGGAAGATGCGGGAATGCCGAGTTTGTCGCAAAACCAACGGTGGAAATTTTCATCCGCTTGGAGATGGAACAACGCCAAATTAACTCTGTTTTCCGGTTTGGAAATGTCTTCTTTTACGAAAATATCTTTCATTTTTTCTTTACTCCAAAAAAGTGTTTTTGATTTGTTTAATAAAGAGAGACGGATTTTCCTCAATTTTCCAAAAAATTTTTTCGCATTGAATTTTACTTGTTTAATAAACCGAAAATCGAAAGCAATTCCCGAAGCGCTTCCGTATAAAACATAAATTTCGTTAAAGAATTAATCCGACGGAAAAGAGCAGGGAAAAAAGCGCGGCGAACATTGCGGTTTTTGCAAGCGTTAAATTCAGTTCGCTTCCCGTAAGCGTGAAAATTTCCTTCGTCAATTTAATTCCGAACGGCAGAAGCAATATCGGCAGAAAAATTCCGCAGGAAAAATCGTAGTTGAAATAAAGATAAGCGAGCGTCAAGTAAGCGAGAGCAAGCGAAAACGCATATTGCGCGCGCGCGAAACTTTTCCCGAAAATAACCGCGAGCGTTTTCTTGTTTGCGCGTTTGTCGTCGTCCGCGTCGCGATAATTATTTACAACCAAAATATTCGTAATAAGCAAGCCGACGGGAAGCGAAGCCCACAGAACAAGCGGCGAAACCGTAAGCGCTTGAACGTAGTAAGTTCCCGCGGTTGCGACAAAGCCGAAAAAAACAAGCACGAAAATATCTCCGAGTCCGTTGTACGCAAGCGGAAAAGGTCCCGCTGTATATGCGATACCCGCAAGAATGGAAAGGACGCCGACGGCAAGCGCGGGCAAGCCGCCGAGTCGCACAAGATACAAGCCCGCAACGAACGCCGCCACAAAAGCAACGACAATCGCTTTTTTCATTTGCGCGGGCGTAATTATTCCGAGCGTTAAAAATCTTTGCGGTCCGACACGGTCTTTTTTGTCGGTGCCTTTTTTGTAATCTCCGTAATCGTTTACGAAATTCGTTCCGATTTGAATTAACAGCGAAACTATCAAAGCGAGAAAAGCGGGGAGCGGCTTAAAGACGCCCTCACGAACCGCAACCGCCGTGCCCACCAAAACGGGCGCAACAGCCGCGGGCAATGTTTTCGGACGACTTGCAACAATCCACAATTTAACTCCCGAAAGATTTCCTTCCGCCCTATTAGGCATATTACGGCACTCTTGGAAATTTGGAGAAATCGGGTTTGCGTTTTTCCACGTACGCGTCGCGTCCTTCCTGCGCTTCGTCGCTCATGTAATAGAGAAGCGTGGCGTTGCCCGCAAGTTCCTGAATTCCCGCTTGCCCGTCAAGTTCGGCATTGAACGCGGATTTTAGCAAACGAATGGCAAGGGGACTGTGTTGTAAAATTTCTTTCGCCCATTTTACGCCTTCTTCTTCAAGTTTTTCCACGGGCACGACGGTGTTTACAAGTCCCATTTCATAGGCTTCACGAGCGTTATATTGTCGGCACAAATACCAAATTTCGCGCGCTTTCTTTTGTCCGACAATTCGCGCCAAGTAACTTGCGCCGAAACCGCCGTCGAAACTGCCGACTTTCGGTCCCGTTTGTCCGAAGACCGCGTTCTCCGCGGCAATCGTCAAATCGCAAACAACATGAAGTACGTGTCCGCCGCCGATAGCGTAACCCGCCACAAGCGCGATTACAGGTTTGGGCATGCTGCGAATGAGTTTTTGGACGTCGAGAATATTCAAACGCGGAACGCCGTCAACTCCGACGTAACCTTTGTCGCCGCGTACTTTTTGGTCGCCGCCCGAACAAAAAGCGTATTTGCCGTCTTTCGCGGGACCTTCGCCCGTTAAAAGCACAACGCCGATTGACGGATCTTCGCGCGCGTCTTGAAGCGCTTCGTAAAGTTCGTTCACGGTTTCGGGACGAAAAGCGTTGCGGACTTCGGGACGATTAAACGCAATGCGCGCAATGCCTTCCGCTTTTTTGTAAGTGATATCGCCGTATTCTTTCGCGGTTTTCCAATCGATCATTATTTTACCTTTCTTTTTGTTCGCTTAAAATCAACTCACAAAAATAATAAATTCGCGCGGTTTATAATTCCGATATTTCCGAAAAGAAAAGCGCGCGGGAAATTCACGGAAAATATACTTGGAGTTTCCTTAACAATTCTCTCGTTTCTTTTTCTTAAATTTACGCCGACGCGTTTTTTATTTTGAAAAGGGAAAGCGATGAAGATAGTAATTACGGGCGGAGCCGGATTTATCGGAAGTCATTTCGCTCAATATTTTTCGGAACGCGGAGACGACGTTCACGTTATCGACAATCTGCGGAGCGGTTACAAAAAGAACATTGAGAACCTCGACGTCAAATTTCACGAAGGTTCGATTACCGATGCGGAGCTTGTGAATTCGGTTCTCGAAAAAGCGGAAGTCGTAATTAATCTCGCGGCGCTTGTTTCGGTGCCGGAATCGATTTTAAAACCGCGCGAAACCGTCGAAATAAATGTTAACGGCACGCTGAACGTTCTTGAAGCGGCGCGAAAATTTTGCGTGGGCAAGGTTATTCACGCAAGTTCGGCGGCGGTGTACGGAGACAATCCCGAACAACCGAAAAGAGTTTCAATGAAGCCCGAGCCGAAAACTCCGTATGCAATTACCAAACTTGACGGCGAATATTATTTGCGAATGTACGCCGAAGAATACGGACTTAACACCACTTCGTTACGCTTTTTTAACGTTTACGGACCGCGTCAAGACCCGAAAAGTCAATATGCCGCGGCGATACCCATTTTCATTCACAACGCGGTAACGGGCAAAGATATTACGATTTTCGGAGACGGCGAACAGACGCGCGATTTTGTTTTCGTCAAAGACGTTGTGCGCGCGGGCGTTGCCGCGATAGAATTCGGCGGACACGGCGAAGTTTTTAACGTTGCGACGGGAAAAAGCGTTACGATAAACGAAATTGCGAAAACGATACTCGAAATTACCGGTTCGAAAAGTAAAATTGTCTATCTCGACGAACGCCCCGGAGATATTAAATTCAGTTCGGCGTCGATTAAAGAAACGACCGAACAACTCGGCTTCGAACCGAGATACGATTTGAAATACGGATTGGAGCGAACGGTTAAATTTTTTACGGAGAAAGACGAATGAAAAAAATTCTCGTTGTTTTTACGGGCGGAACTTTTTCGATGAAAATAGACGAAAAAACGGGCGCGGCGGTGCCTTATTTTCACGGCGAAGAATTGCTTGAAATGATACCCGAAGCGAAAAATCTCGCCGAAATCGAAATTTACAATTTCGGTAATCGTCCCGGACCGCATATGACGCCCGCGCTCATGCTCGATTTGGCAAAGCGAATTCGCAAGGAAATTGCGCGCGAAGATATTGACGGAGCGATTGTAACGCACGGAACTGACACGCTTGAAGAAACCGCGTATTTTCTCGACCTTGCCGTCGATACGAAAAAACCGATTGTGGTTATCGGCGCGATGAGAACAAGTTCGGAGCCGGATTGGGACGGACCGCGAAATTTGCTCGATGCAATTCACATTATTAACGAACCGAACAGCGTCGGGCTCGGCGTGCTTGTTTGCTTGAACGGCGAAATCAACGCCGCGAGCGAAGTTACGAAAACACACACGGAAGACATCGAAACGTTTCGCAGTCTCGATTTCGGTTCGCTCGGATTTGTTGACCGCGGAAGAGTTATTTACAACAGACTTCCGCGCAAACTCGAAAAAATCGTAACCGAAGAAATTGACGACAAAGTCGATTTGCTTAAAGTTTACGCGGGAATGGACGACAAGTTTTTCCGTTTTTCCGCCGATAGCGGCGCGCACGCGCTTGTGGTCGAAGCGCTCGGTGTGGGCAACGTTACGCCGTGGGCATACAAAGGCATCGAGTACGTGCGAAGCAAAAATATTCCCGTAATTCTTGTTTCTCGCTGTCCCGCAGGCGAAACGCTCGATATTTACGGCTACGACGGCGCGGGCAAGTGGCTGAAAAAAATCGGCGTGATTTTCGCGGAATATCTTAACGGACAAAAGGCGCGCATCAAAACGATTATCGCGTTGAAAAAAGCGCGGAACGAGGCGGAACTCCGAAAATTGTTCGAGGAATGAACTTCGCGCGTTCGGACGCTTCCCCAAACCGCGTAAAAGATTCTTTTTACGTAATCGAAATATGAACGACAAGGGAAAAATCAAAATATTAATTCTTTGCACGGGAAATTCGTGTCGTAGCAAGATGGCGGAAGGTTTTTTGAAATCGCTCGACGCGTCCCTTTCGGTTTTTTCCGCGGGCGTTAATCCCGCGCCGCGCGTTCACCCCGACGCGGTTTTCGTTATGAAAGAAAAAGGGATTGACATCGGGGAAGAAAAACCCGTCAATGTTTCGATTTTTCTCAACGAAAACTTCGATTATGTAATCACGGTTTGCGACAACGCAAAAGAAACGTGTCCGAATTTTACGGGCAAAACAGAAAATCGAGTGCATTTGCCTTTCGACGATCCGGCGGAAGCCACAGGAACGCGCGAAGAGGTTTTGAATGAATTCCGCGAAGTTCGCGATTCGATTTTTAGAACATTTACAAAATTTTATCGGGAAGAATTGAAAGATGAACGCGTCGGTTTGGCTTGACAATTTTGATGCGGCGAAAGAAGCGGCGCGGAAAAGTCGCAAGCCGATTTTATTGCAGTTCGACGTCGAAGGTTGCGGCGGCTGTAAGAAACTTTACGAAACCACCTATGCGGATGCGAAAACAGCGGAGGAACTTTCCGAATTTTTCGTATTGCTTCGTTTGGATATAATCGCGCATCGCGATGTTCGTCGCCTGTACGGCGCTTATTGGACGCCGTCGTTTTACTTTCTCGATTACAACGGAAAATCTTATTTCGATTGCAAAGGCTATTTCCCGCCGCAAGAGTTTCGGATACTCTTGCGCGCGGGTTTTGCTGAAACCGCCGTTCCGAAAGGGCGTTTCAAAGAGGCGCTCGATTTCATAGAACGCGATTTCGACGAACTTTCGGCAAGCAACCTCGCTCCGAAAATTATCGTTTTAAAAGGAATGATAGAATTTTTACAAACACGCGATGATGAAAAGTTTCGCGAATTAATGAAATCGATAAAAAAGAAATATCCCGAAAGCATCGAGGCGAAACAATATTTTTGGGAAAAATAACGCCGAAAACTTTCGGGATACTTCAAGAAAAATCAATCTTATTTTTTCGCGGAATTTACTCCGCCATCAAACAAGCGATTGCCGTTGTGTTAACTATATCTTCGACGCTACAACCGCGACTTAAATCGAAGAGCGGCTTTTTCAATCCCTGCACAATCGGACCCACAGCCTCCGCTCCTCCGAGCCTTTGCGCTATTTTATAACCGATGTTGCCCGCGTTTAAATCGGGAAAAATCAATACGTTAGCGCGTCCCGCAACGTCGCTGCCGGGCGCTTTGCGTTGCCCGACCGCATCGACTATCGCGGCGTCGAATTGTAATTCGCCGTCGATGTGTAAATCGGGACGTTTCTCTTTCGCAAGGTTTGTCGCCTCGATGACCTTATCGACAAGTTCGTGCTTTGCGCTTCCTTTGGTGGAGAACGAAAGCATTGCAACGTAGGCTTCCTCGCCCGTTAGAATTTTATGATTTTCGGCGGTTGTAATTGCAATATCGGCAAGTTGTTCCGCCGTCGGATTCGGCACCACCGCGGAATCGGCGAAACTGAACGTTCTATCGGGAAAAACCATTAGGAAAAAACTCGAAACTATGGAAACGCTTTCTTTCATTCCGACCACTTGAAACGCGGCGCGCAGAACGTCGCCCGTCGAAGCCGTCGAACCCGCAACGGAGGCGTCGGCGTGATTTTCGCGAACAAGCATCGCTCCGAAAAACAAATCTTTCTTCATAATCTCTTTCGCTTGTTCGTAGGTAACGCCCTTATGTTTGCGCAAATTAAAAAAGAAATTGACGAAATCGCCGAATTTATCGGATTTTTCAGGTTCGATAATTCTGACGCCCGTCAAATCCGCCCCGAGTTCTTCCGCTTTTTTTCGCACCGTCTCTTCGTTGCCTATCGTAATCACCGATGCGATTTTTTCCTTCGTGATGATTTCCGCCGCTTTTATTACGCGGTCGTCGTGGCTTTCGGGCAGAACCACGGTTTTGTTGCGTTTCTTCGCTTTTTCTCTTATTTCCGTTAAAAGTTTGATGTCCGACATTTTTTCCTCGTAAATTTTTTTATTTGGATATTTAAATATAAACCTTCCCGAAACCGAATTAAAGAAAATCGCAAAAAAAAGATATGTGTATTCTATTATTCCCCCTCCTTTTTGAAAAATCTTAGCGGGAATTCCATAAATTTTTTATTATTCCGTTTGACAAAAAAGGGCTTGCGCAATGAATACATTAAACGATTTTCCTTGTGCGATTGACGACAATCTTTCACAACGAATTTTCGACTATGTCGTTAACGTGCGGAAATTCTTGATGAATTTCAGCAATAACGAAACTTACGATTATTTTGCCAAAACGGTTTCCGACGCGACGCGAAGACTTCTTATGACGAGGGATGAAATAGACGCCGCAAAGGATTTCTCCGAATTTTTGCACAACGTGCGGCTGAGTTTTGAAAATCTTTCCGTAATCGAAAACGAAATGAAAATAGCTTCCGAACTGTTACAAAAAGGGAAAAACTTCAATGAAGCAAAAACAATCTTAAACGAAACGGAAGAGTTAAAAAAGATTTTCAAACAACTCAAAATGAAATGTGAAGAAGAAAAAATTTTAAGCGAAACCCCGAATATCATTCCGCGGCTCGGCTTGTTTTCTTTTTTGATTTTCGTCGGATTGTTTTTCCTTTTTCTCATAACCGAAATTACTCTTTTCGGTTATGTTTCGATGTTCTTTCTTGTTGTTGCGCTGTATCGTGCGCAAAAGCGTTTGCTTATTTGGGACGAAGACAAGTTGGCGGCGCGGGAAAGGATTTTGGAAAAGAGAAAAAAAGACGCCGAAAAAATCTGATGTTTTACGACCTTCCGAAGAAATAATTCAAGTTTACAATTTAATAAGACTAAAAAATTCATTATCACAGGAAGAGAAATTCTCTTCCTGTGATAATTTTTATTCAATACATTCACCGTTTATATATCCCGGATATAAATTTTTTGTATATGTTTTACCTGGTGAGCCATCATGATAAAAGTTTTTACAGTCATTTCCACTGGTTACCCTATAACTTCCTGCCATATATCCAACTGTTAAATGATAATAGCCTCTAGAGTTTGTTTGTCCACTTGAAATAAGTTGGTATCCGTTTCTCCAAAACTGTAATTTTACAGTTGTATTTGGTACAGGTAAACCATTGTGATAAACATATCCTTTAACTTTCGAACTAGTTTCTTTGCTCCCGTTCTGTTCATAGTTTTGAACGGAAGTGGGAGTTGTGTCGGAAGATGTGTTCGTACATCCCTCCATTAACGCAAAAAGCATAAAGAAAACGATTGATGCAACTGCATAGACTTTGAGTCTTTTCATAAGTACCTCCATATTGATTTGTTTGTGTTATTTGTTTTACGGCACTATTTAGAGAGCGCCCTTAAATTTTTTAGTGCCATCCTGGCAGGATATACATTCCATTTTTTCTTAATTTAAGTTAAGAAAAAAAAGTTATTTGACAAAATATTTTTTACGACCTTCCGAAGAAAAGCGCGAAAACAACTGCGGTTGCCGTAACAATAAAAACAACCGGCTCGACGATACTCTCCCAAAAAGGCTCTGCGGGAAGTTCGCCTCGGGTAAACGGTAACGCCGAATTTTCTATTTCGCTTTGTTTATCCGCCGCAAGCGTATCGGCGAACGAAAGAGTGCGCGTATTTTCTCCGTAATTCAAGCGAAGCATAATTTTTCTTGTGAAAAAATATTCGCCGAAAAATCCGTCGCGATGAATTTCGGGATAAACCGTAAACGCGGTGTCAATTACGGCGGAAATCGTATCGCCAGCGGAACGCGAAGCTTTTAGATTGTTCGCAAAATTCGCAAGCGCAATGAATTCGGGATTTTCAGCGATTACTTTCAGTTTTTCTCCCTTGTTTTCAAGCGCGCGACTTTCTTGTTTCAGCAAATCAAAAAAAATATCGAGATTCGTGCGAAGCGTTTGCGCTTTTGCAGAACCGCAGAAAACAGCGAGTAAAAAGAAAAGCAAAACGATATGCGAAAATTTGTTAATCATTTTTCTTTCGACATTTCGCGATAAAGCGCTTGGTATTTTTCGGCGGACTTTTTCCACGAATAATCCGCGCGCATTCCGTTCAGTTGGATTTTGCGCCACGTTTTTTTATCGGTGTATGTTTCTATTGCCGCATCTATTGTTTTTCTAAATTCAGTAGCATCGAATTTGGAAAACGTAAAGCCGTTGCCTTTTTCGTTCGGTGTTTCGCGCCAATCGCTTACCGTATCCGCAAGTCCGCCCGTTTTTCGCACAAGCGGAACCGTTCCGTATTTCAGCGAGTAAATTTGATTTAGTCCGCACGGCTCGTAAAGCGACGGCATTAGAAAAATATCCGCGCCCGCTTCAATCAAATGCGAAAGCGCGCTATTGTAACCGATGCGTGTTTTTACGTTCCCTTCCGAAAAGAAAGCGAGTTCCGAAAAAAACTTTTCGTATTTTTTTTCACCGCTTCCGAGTAAAACGAATTGCGCGTTGAAGTCCACAAAATAATCGAACAAATCAACGAACAAATCGAAACCTTTTTGCGAAACAAGACGCGAAACAACGGCGAGTATCGGCGTGTTTTTGTCATATTTCAAACCGAACTCCGCCGCAAGCGCTTTTTTGTTTTCTTCTTTCTTTTCGATGCTTCGCAGCGAATAATTGACGGGAATCAGTTTGTCCTTTTGCGGACTCCAAATCGAATAATCCACGCCGTTGAGTATTCCGCTCAAATCTTTCTCGCGTTGTCGCAACACGCCGTCCAAACCGCCTGAAAACTCGGGCGTGAGAATTTCTTTTGCGTACGTCGGACTTACAGTATTTATTTTGTCCGCATAAGAAATTCCGAGTTTAAGAAAATTAACTTTACCGTAAAACTCCGCGGGTCCCATTGGATAAAAAAGCGCGCGGTCGATTTCCGCAACATCAAGTGTTTCTGCGTCGAACACGCCTTGATAGCCGATATTGTGTATTGTCAACAACGTGGCGGTTTTTTCGAAAAGTTTGTCCCACGCGTAAATCGTTTTCAGATAATAGGGAATAAGGCTCGTTTGCCAATCGTTTACGTGAACAATGTCGGCGCGGAATTGCATTCGTTGAATTAATTCGATTGCCGCTTTCTGAAAAAAAACGAACCGTTCGCCTTCGTCGTCGTCCGTTGTGTAAAGCGATTCGCGCTCGAAATATTGCGGAGCGTCTATAAAATAAACCTTTACGCTTGTTCTCGGAAGGCGGGAAACGTAAATCGAGTACTCAATCGTTTTCTTGCCGATTGTTGTTCTCGGCGTTTCGTCGAATTCGACTTT
>CAYZMW010000099.1:0-17456 GCA_964479645.1 uncultured Melioribacter sp.
AATTCTTCTTCCGCCGACAAATCTTTCCGCGTAATATTTGCTTACAAGCGAAGAAATCGTAACGCCGTGAGAAAGACTTGCGTGCGCGAATAAATCGTTGCCGAGATAAATTCCCACGTGTCCCGGATAACTACGCGTCGTGGTGTTGAAGAAAACCAAATCGCCGAATTTAAGTTGTGCGCGGCTTACGCTTTCTCCCGTGTGAAACTGTTCGCGCGCCGTGCGCGGCAGTTTAACGCCGAGCGATTTTGCAAACACGTTTTGCGTAAACGCCGAGCAATCAATGCCGTTTAACGAATTGCCTCCGTATTGATACGGTGTATCGAGATATTTTACTATTTCGAAAAGAAGTTTTTCGCGCGGCGTAAGCGCATCGCCGAGTTGCTCTAAGTACTTGTATTTTTTTACAAATTCTTTTTTGTCAATTTTGAAATCGTCAACGGGCGGCTTGTCGAATTCGGATTGTTGAGGGTTTGCGTATTTTGTTCGCTTCTCTTCGTTAAGCAATTCTTTGTCGTTTTCGGAAGAGAACCGCGTCGTCTTTTGCGTTTCGGCGGTTTCTTTTGATGCGGGTTTTGAATAACGGCTATTATAAGAAGAGGAGGAACAACCGATAACGACAAGCGTTAGGATTATTCCTCCTCCCAAATATTTCAAAGCTCTTGCGAGCATTAATTATCCCAAATAAGCGCGCAAATTTTTGCTACGCGATGCGTGGCGTAAACGCCGAATCGCTTTTTCTTTGATTTGTCTTACTCTTTCGCGCGTAAGGTTGAATTTTTCTCCGATTTCTTCAAGCGTAAGCGAGTGCTCTTTTCCCAATCCGAAATAAAGACGAATAACTTCACCTTCGCGTTCGGTAAGCGTGGAAAGCGCCCGCTCGATTTCGCTGCGAAGCGAATCTTCCATCAATTTTTGGTCGGGCGATTGTTGCTTGTCGTCGGAAAGAACGTCGAGCAGGCGATTGTCTTCGCCCTGTCCGAAAGGCGCGTCCATCGAAACGTGACGCCCGGAAATTTTAAGCGTGTCGGCTATTTCGTTTACGTCCATATCGAGTTCTTTCGCCAATTCGCTTGCGCTCGGTTCGCGTTCGTATTCTTGTTCGAGCGAACTGTACGCCTTGCCGATTTTATTCAACGCGCCCACTCTGTTAAGCGGCAAACGCACAATGCGCGATTGTTCGGCAAGAGCTTGCAAAATGGATTGGCGAATCCACCAAACCGCATAGGAGATAAACTTAAATCCGCGTGTTTCGTCGAAACGTTTTGCGGCTTTAATCAATCCGAGATTTCCCTCGTTTATCAAGTCGCCGAGCGAAAGCCCTTGATTTTGATATTGTTTGGCAACGCTGACGACAAAGCGCAAATTGGCTTTCACCAATTTTTCGAGCGCTTGTTGATTTCCTTTTTTAATTTCTTTGGCAAGTTCGATTTCTTCCTGCGGCGTTAGCAAATCGACTTTGCCGATTTCTTGCAAATATTTGTCGAGAGATTGGCTCTCTCTGTTTGTAAACTGCTTGGTGATTTTCAAGGCTTACACCTCCTTTATTTTTCACGTTTTATTTTTCAAGGTTTATGCTATCGACTATTCCGACGATTGCGGCGTCAACGGGAGCGAAATCCACGTCCATCGGAATTACGGCTTCGCTCGAAGTAATGTAAAAAACCGTTTCTTCGGGACCCGCGCCGATTGTATCCACGGCAATTATCGGGTCGCCGTTTTTCCGCAAATCGAAAGTAAGCGGTTGAATAAGTTGCATTTTCGTGTTCTTCAACGCGTCATACTTCCGAGTCGCCCAAATTGTTCCGATTACTTTTCCGAGATTCATACTCAGCTTTCTTCCGCCTTTGTCGAAATATCGAGTTTATCGACAATCGCCATAATTACCGCGTCAACGGGCTTATTTTTCGTAACGTTGGTTTGTCGCGCCGAACTTCCCTGCGCGAAAAGCACCACTTCTCCAACGCCCGCGCCCACGGAATCGACGGCAACGGTAAACGCGTCTTTCGGCGTGTAGTCGAGTTTAAGATGTCGAACGATTAAGAATTTCGCGCCGACAAGTTTTTCATCTTTGCGAGTTGACCAAACCGTTCCTATCACTTTACCAAGAATCATTTATTCCTCAGATTTCCAGTTTTTTATCGAAAATTTTCGCCGAATATTTAATTTTTTGCGTTCGTATGATGAAATTCGGCTTTATCGGTTTCTTTAATCGTAAAGAAAACTTATTCCTTGCAAATCGTTGTTAATTCTGAAAAAATGCGCAACCGTCTGTCCGACGTCGGAAAAAGTTGCGCGCGTTCCCAAATCGCTTCCCGCGACGCCTTTTCGGTAGTAAAGCAAAGGAACGTATTCGCGCGAGTGGTCGGTGCTCGGCGTCGTCGGGTCGTTGCCGTGGTCCGCCGTAATTACAAGCGCGTCGCTTTCGTCGAGCGTATCAAGAATTTCGGGCAAGCGCTCGTCGAACTCTTTCAACGCGTTCGCAAAACCTTGCGGGTCGTTCCGATGCCCGTAATAGACGTCGAAATCGACAAGATTGGTAAAAATAAACGAGCCTTTTTTTTCTTTCGAGAACCGAATTGTTTGCTCTATTCCTTCCGCATTCGACTTCGTTTTAACTCCGAGGGAAATTCCGCGATGAGCGAACAAATCGTTGATTTTTCCGATTGCCACGGTTTCGATTCCGCTTTTTTGCGCGTAATCCAAAATAGTGTCGCTCGGCGGCTCGATTGAAAAATCGCGGCGATTGACGGTGCGCGTGTAATTTCCGCTTTCGCCTACAAACGGACGAGCGATTACGCGTCCGACCGTGTTTTCGCCGATTAAAACTTCCTCGCGAGCGATTCGGCAAATTTCATACAAGCGTTCGAGCGGAATGACCTCTTCGTGCGCGGCGATTTGAAAAACGGAATCCGCGGAAGTGTAAACTATCGGGAAACCCGTTTTTACATGCTCGTCTCCAAGTTCCTTGATAATTTCTGTTCCCGATGCGGGTTTGTTGCCGAGAACTCCTTTAACTCCCGTTTTTTCAATAAATTCTTTTATTAAATCTTCGGGGAAGCCGTTCGGATAATACGGAAAATCGATTTCCACTTTAAGTCCGGCGATTTCCCAATGTCCCGTCGTCGAATCTTTTCCGGGCGAAACTTCTTGCATTTTCCCGAAAGAAGCGGAAGGATTGTCGGTTGGCGGAACGCCTTGAATTTCGATTATGTTGCCGAGTCCGAGTTTTTGCATATTCGGCAAATCGAGTCCGCCGACCGCTCGCGCCATATTGCCGAGCGTGTTGCTTCCTTCGTCGCCGAATTTCGCCGCGTCGGGAAGTTCGCCCGCACCGACGCCGTCCAAAATTATTATGAGAAAATTATTCATAAATCGTCAATTTCCGCTAATTACTTTATTGCCGCCGCTTTGTTCAGCCTTTTCGAGCGCAAGCGCGGCGTCGTGGTAAATTTTATCGAGCAAATCTTTTTCTCTTGTCGTCGCTATTCCGATTGAAACCGTGTATCTAACTTGGTTCGACAATCCCGCGTAGCCTGATTGCGCGATTTTTTTACGAAGTTTTTCCGCCCAAACCGTGGCGTCGTTAATCGTCCAATTGAAAAAATAAACGGAGAATGTTCTGCTGTCGTATTTCCCGATAAACGAATTTCCTTTCAACTCTTCTTTAATATATTCCGCAATCGTTTTAAGAACTTTCGGGAAAACTTTATCGTCGAAAAGCGAGCGCTGTTCGTCCGGCATATCGACCTTGATAAAAATTAAAATTCCGTATTTCCCGCAAATTTTCTCGTATTCCTTCGCCGCTTGCAAGCGCGCGTTAAATTCTTTTTTATTTAAAACAAGCGTTGCTGGGTCGAGCGAAATCAAACCGCGCAAATAATTTTGACTTGTAAACGAATAAACATAATAAGCGAACAACTTCACCGCTTTTTTAATAAAAGCGATATCTTGTTTAGAATACGCGTTCTTCTTCAACGCTTCGAAAGCTATCGCGCCGAAATTTTGTCCGTCGAAAACAAGCGGAACAACGAGAAAAGAGCCTTCGGTGGAAATTTTTTCGTTCGAATTAAATCTTGCGGAAGCGCTCGCGGTTACGTCGGGCAAATAAACCGTATCTCCTTTTTTAATCGCTTTTCCAACGGCGCTTTTCTCCAATTCGATTTCGTAACCTTCGCCCACGTAGCGCGCGGGAATGTTCTTGTTTTTAATTTTCGAAACCTTGAATTTTCTGTCAGAGGATTTGTACGAAACGAACGCCATTAAATCCCAATTCAGCAATTTTTCGGAAATTCGCGCGAAAAACGTCAGCATTTCGTCAACGGATTCGAACGGTTTTTCGATTGAAATCAGAGAAAGCAATGCGTTCAAGCGAGTTTCGGAAACTTTTTTGTTATGATTTTCTTCAAAAAGCGAAATCAGAACCGCAATTAATCGAACGTAACGTCCCAAAATGTAAATTGTTTCGTTGCCGAATTCGTTGTCGCCTTTGGAATCGACGGCGAGAATAAAGGAAAGTTGTCCGTTGTAGTCGTACGGAACGCCGCAAAAGCTTTTTATTCCTTGCGGTTGCGTGTAATATCTTAAATTATCAAGTTCAACGTTCGGAGAAATATGCGAAAGAATATCGGGACGATTATTAACCGCAATTTTGCTGACAATATCGTTTTCAACGGGAAATTTTCTTTCGATAATGCTTTTTTCGTTCACTCCCGTTTCCGCGGCGAAAAGTGAAATTTTTTCTTTTTCGGGGTCGTAAATAAAGAACACGGCGCTTGTTACCGAAAGACTTTCGCGAATTACTTTCAAAATTTGCTTGATTACGCTCGTTAATTCGTCGGCGTCTTTTTCTCCCGTTTTTTCGGAAATTATTTTCTTGTATTCTTGAAGAGCCTCTTCGGTCACTTCGGTTTCTTCGAAAAACGTTTCTTTCGAAGCGCTTTTTCCCCCTTTCGGAACCACTTCAAAACCTTCGTCACCGTCGTAAAATTTCCCTTCTTTCGCAATCGATTCGGGCTCGTGCGGCGGCGGGGAACTGAGTTTTACATCAACGGGGTCCAATTGCGGGGAATGAACGGAATCCCTCAAAAAGATAATAAATCCGACGTAAACCGAAAGTAATATCCCGATTGGAATTTGCACGTAGTAATCGTTGCTGAGAATAATCGCGGCAATTAATAACGGGACGAATAGAAAAATTAAAATTCTTTTTTTATTTCTTTTGCTTAAAGACATTCCGCCAAAATACTATTTTTCAACCTTTTAGTATAAGAAATCTTTTTGTTTTTTGCCTAATAAAACTTACATTTAAAACGGCAAAAAAGGGGAATTAAAGTCGATGTTCCACGGAAGGGGAAAACTTACGGGAAGTAAGTATAAAATATCAAACAAAAGATTCCACTCTTTTTTCGAAAAAGAAACCCGTTTGCTTTTCATCCTCGCCTTCGTTTTTTATTTATTGGGACTGTCTCTTGACATATTGTTCAATATGTACCGTTTCGGAAAAGAGATGGTCATTATAGACGCTTTTTCCATCGCCGTCCTTTTCGTGATTTTTATTCTCGGAATAAAAGGACATATTTCGATTCAAACTGCTTATGCGATTTTCATTTATTCGGCTACAATCGGAATGGGTGTCTTATATGTTTATCAAATAACGAATGACATATTCAATCCTTTCATTCTTTTCCAAGACATGCTCGCAATCCCGTTGACAATTGTCAGTATGGGCTTAATTATTAGTAAACGTCATTTATTAATTACCGCAGGACTTTTATCGATTGTTTATCCCGGAATAATGTTATTCTCCGGAAATAAGGAATTGATAAATTCCGCATTGTTCGTATTAATACTTATTATCGGGCCCGCAATCGCTTTTTTTATCATTTTGAATGCAATCGAAAATTCTCTTGTTGAAAGAGAAAAAATACGAACGGAAATTGAAAATCAAAAAGAGGATTTGAAACAACTTATAGAAGAAAAAAACAAAGTCCTTTCCTTGATTGCGCACGATTTAAAAAATCCGATTGGCAACGTTCTGAACATTTTGGATTTAATAAAGGATATGCCTTATACGGACAGTGAAAGAGAGGAGCTTATCTCAACGGCTTATAAGTCACAACAAAAATCCGTTGAGTTGCTTAATAACCTGCTTGAATGGTCAACAAACGAGCAGGGACTCTTTAAGTTTAATCCGAACAATATTAATTTACATAATTTGGTTAATGAAATCGTGGATTCTTTTAATAATATCGCAAGAGAGAAAAATATAACGGTACTAAATCAAATCCCTCCCGAAATGATGTCTTTCAGCGACAAAATAATGATAGCCACCATTTTCAGAAATCTTATTTCCAACGCTATAAAATTCTGTCACGAAAACGGTAAAGTTACTATCGACGCCGATTATTACGAGAATAACATTTTGATTTCCGTCAGCGATACAGGTGTCGGAATCGAAGAAAAAAAATTGGAAACGCTTTTCTCCGAGGACTTGAATCAAAGTTCCAAGGGAACAAAAGACGAAAAAGGATTCGGGTTGGGTTTGATTTTGGTAAAAGATTTCGTTGAAAAAAACGGCGGAAAAATTTGGGCTACAAGCGAGCGGGGGAAAGGTTCAACGTTTTATTTTACCGTTCCGCTTTCCAGCGTGTAAAATTCGCTTTTTTTCGCATTGGATTCCGAAACATAAACAGCGTTCAAAAAACTCGTCACGCGTCACTCAAAAAAATCTTCCGCGCGTTTTAAAAGCGATTTCAATTCTTCTTTCCCTTTCGCAAAAATTTCGTTTTTGTCGTAAACAAGCGATTTCCCTTCCGAAACGACATGTTTCCCGTCAATGAAAACCTCTTTAACATGTTTCGCGGACGTCGAGTAAACGATCGCCGAGTAAACGTTTTTTTCGTCAACAAGAAGCGGCTGTTCGGGATTATCCAAATCGAGCGCAACCAAATCCGCTTTCTTTCCGATTTCAACGCTACCGACTTTTTCATCAATTCCGAGCGCGCGTGCGCCTTCGATCGTTGCGAGACGAAAAACCGTTTCGGCGTCCATTACCGTTGGTCCGTGCAAAGGCTTTTGAATTAACGATGCGAGACGCATTTCCGTGAACATACTTAAATTATTGTTACACGGCGGACCGTCGGCGCCGAGCGAAACCGAAATCCCTTCGTCCAAATATCGCGGAATGTTCGCCGTGCCGGAAGCGAGTTTAAGATTTGCCGAAGGACAATGCGAAATACGCGTTTCGGTTCTTTTGAGAATTTCAATTTCCTTTTCGTTTACGTGAATTCCGTGAGCCAAAATCGTTTCTTTTCCCAAAATTCCGATTGAATCGAAATATTCGATATTTTCCATTCCCGTTTTTTTGCGCACCGCTTCAATTTCGCCTTTGTTTTCGGAAGAGTGCGTGTGATAAAGCGCGCCGGGAAAATCCTTTTGCATTCGCGCCGTTTCCACAAGCAATTCTTCGCTGCACGAAAGAACGAAGCGCGGCGCAAAAGCGTAGTTGATTCTGCCGTTTTCAGCGCCGTGAAATTTTTTCGCGAGCGCGTAAGATTCTTCGAGCGAGTTTTTGGTCGGTTCTTTAAACGGCGCGAGCAAATCGTTTTCGTCAATCATACATTTGCCCGCAAAGGCGCGCATTCCGCTTGAGATTAATTCGTCGAAAACCGCGTGCTGATGGTTCATCGTGCCCATATCGAGCAGTGTCGTCGTTCCGCCGGTTTGCAGTTCGTAAATTCCGAGACGAGCCGAAGCGCGGAGCGAATCTTCCGAATGCGAAAGTTCGTAAGGAAAAATGTGCTTTTGAAGCCAATCGAGAAGTTCCAAATCGTCAGCAAGTCCGCGGAAAAGCGTTTGACACAAATGCACGTGCGTTTGGATAAATCCGGGAATGAGCGCGTAATTTCCGAAATCGTAAACCTTCTCAAAATCGCTTTCGTTAAAATCGTGCGCGGGACGAATTTCCGTAATTGCGCCGTTTTCAACAGCGACGGCGTGGTCGAACAAAACATCGCCGTTTTTGTTTGCGGTTACTATTATTTTAGTTTTTATTAAAAATTTATTTACCATTTCCGTATCTCCATGTATTCGCTAAAAAATTTTGAAACCGAATTGAAATATAATAAGGAAAGACGAATTGAACGTTTCGGCTCAAGTAATCTTTCCAAGACTTTGAAAAGCAATCGATGAGAAGACAAGCGAAAAAGTAAGTGGGGAATTTTATCTTCATTTTGGTTAAATTATTTTTCTATTTGTAAATTCTTCGGATATTCAACGCAATGATTTTTTATTCGATAGGGAAACGAGTTAAAAATTTCGTTAAGGTGATAATAAATCCCCGCGCCTTTCGTAAACGGGAGTTAGGGGAAACATATGCGGGCGACGGCGATGTTAAAATCGAAAAACACAAGTATCCCAACGGTAAAATAAAAGCCGAATTGCGTTACGTAAACGGAAAACTCAACGGAATTTCCACGATGTATTATCCGAACGGAATAATTAAAGCGAGGGAAAATTATCGCGACGGTTTGCTCGACGGATTGACCAAACGATATTACGAACAAGGACAATTAATGAGCGAAGAATTTTACAGACACGGAAAATTGATGTACAAACGCGTTTTCAGTTTGGACGGAACTTTAACGGGGGAAAGAAGATTTTAATGCTCACCGTTCTCGAATCCTTACGGTTGTCAACGGAATATCTTGAAAAAAAAGGCGTGGACTCGCCGCGACTTAACGCCGAATTGTTGCTTGCCGATATTCTTGGATTGAAACGACTCGAACTTTATTTGCAATTCGAGCGTCCGCTTTCCGAAAGTGAAAAGAACAAATATCGCGAATATCTTGCGCGGCGAGGAAACAGAGAACCTTTGCAGTATATTCTCGGCTATGCGGAATTTATGGGAGAGAAATTCAAAGTAACTCGCGACGTTCTTATTCCGCGTCCGGAAACCGAATTGCTCGTCGAGAAAATCGCAAACGAAAACGCGCTCTTCAACGGTGTAATCCTTGACGTCGGAACGGGAAGCGGAAACATCGCGATAATGCTTGCCAAATATTTGCCCGAAGCGAGAATTTGCGCAACCGACATTTCATCTTCAGCGCTGGAAGTGGCAAAAGAAAACGAGTCGCAAATACTCGGCAAAAACGAAATTCGGTTTTTCGTTTCCGATTTGTTTTCATCCGATTTCGTAGAAAAATGCGAGAGCGTGGATATTCTCGTTTCAAATCCGCCTTACATTTCCGCCGAAGAATTCGAAAAACTTCAACCCGAAGTTAAAGATTACGAACCGCAAAACGCTTTAACCGACGGAAGAAACGGGCTTTCGTTTTACGAAGCGCTTGCAAATAAAGGGAAAGAACTTCTCGCGCAAGGCGGTAAGATTTATTTTGAACTCGGCGCGGACGAAGCGGAAAAAGTTGCGGAAATACTAAAGCGAAACGGCTTTGAGGAAATCGAAATAACGAAAGATTACGCGGGGACGGAGCGAATAATTAAAGCGACAAACAACAAAGGGAAATAAACTATGCGCGCATTGGTTCAAAGAGTTAGCGAAGGAAGCGTAAGAATACAAACCGACGAAGGCGAATATTTTCGGAGCATCGGGAAAGGTCTTGTGATTTTGCTCGGAGTTACGCACGACGACGGCGAGGAAGAAACCGATTTTGTTGCGGATAAATGTTCGCGACTTCGCATTTTCGAAGACGAAAACGGCAAGATGAATTTGTCCCTTTCGGATATTGACGGCGAAGCGCTCGTGATTTCGCAATTTACGCTTTACGGCGACGCGCGCAAGGGAAATCGCCCTAATTTTATTGCCGCCGCAAAGCCCGAACACGCCGAACGCCTTTACGAAAAGTTTATTGCGCGAATGAAAGAAAATCTCGGCGAAGAAAAAGTGAAAAGCGGAATTTTCGGCGCAATGATGAAAGTTAAGATTTGCAACGACGGACCGGTAACAATTCTCGTTGAATCGAAATAAACCGCAATGAACAAAGTAATTTTGATTTTTCTCGACGGCGTCGGAATAGGCGAAAACAATCCCGAAGAAAATCCGTTTGCGGAAAATCGTTTTAAATTTTTGAATAAATTTTTCGGAACGTTTCCCGTGCGTGAACATTCGGTTCTAAAAAGCGAAAACGCTTACGTTTTTCCGAGCGACGCAACGCTCGATTTTGCGGGACTTCCGCAAAGCGGCACGGGACAAACGGCGATTTTATGCGGTGTTAACGCCGCGCAAATTGCGGGAAAGCATTTCGGCCCGTTCCCGCATTCGACTTTGTTTTCCGTGTTGAAAGAAAAAAACATTTACACGGAACTAAAACGCCGCGGTCTTTCGGGCGCGTTCGCAAACGCTTACCCGCCGAAGTTTTTCGAATATCTCGCGCGCGGACACACGCGACTTGCGGCGACGACAAAGGCGGCAATTTTCGGAGGCATTAAGTTAAACGACTTAAACGCGCTGAACGAAGGGCGCGCGCTTTCGCACGAAATTGATAACTCGCGGTGGAAAACAAAATTGAATTTGCCCGTCGAAACGATTACGCCGCGGCGCGCCGCCGAAAATCTTTTGCGACTTTCCGAGAAATACGACTTTGTTTTTTACGAATATTTTTTCACCGACCATTGGGGACACGGACGCAACCTCGATTTTTACGAAAGCGGAATAAAAACGCTTGACGAATTTTTAACAAGCGTAATCGAAAATTCGCTTGAAAACCGAACGCTTTTGATTTGTTCCGACCACGGAAATTTCGAGAATCTCGCTGTAAAAACTCACACGCGCAATCCCGCTTTTACGCTTTCCGCAGGCTACGGCGCGGAGTTTCTGTTCGAAAAAATCAAAACGATTGCGGATATTAAAGACGCCGTACTGGAATTGCTTGCGCAAAAATAATTTTCAGAAATCAAAATCTTTCCTTAATTTTATTTAATAATTGAGCGAGCGAATGAAAGCGCACGAATATCCCGCGGTTAAATTTACTACTTATTTTATCGGGGGAATAATTTTTGCGGAACTTCTTCCCCTTGATTTTACGGCGTTTTATGCGCTTGCCATTGTTGCCTTTCTTTTTACGCTTCTCTTCTTGATTTTGAAAAGACACAGCGCGGCTAATGTTTCGGCCGTTTTTGCCGTTTTCCTGCTTGGCGCAACGCTAAACGCTTTGCAACTTCGACGTATAAACTCTGAAAAATTTCCGTTCGAAAAATCAATAATACGGAACGCTATTGTTTACGGAAAAATCATCGACGCTGAAATTCCTCGCGAAAAATCTTTCTCGTTCACGCTTGAATGCGACAGCGTATTTGCAAACGGCGAAAAGTTTATCGGTAAATTTCACTCGCTTGTTAAAATTAAAACGAATGAACACACGGCGGCGAAATTAGCGAGAAAAATTTCACTTGGCGACGTTGTGCAAGTAAAAGGGAAATTAATTAAACCGCGCGGGAAAAGAAACCCCGGCGAATACGATTTCGCCGCGTATTTACTGGGGGAAAACGTTGTCGCTTTAATTTACTGCAATAAAATAAGCGCCGTAAAGATTTTGAGAAAAAACGGATTTTCTTTCGCCGATTTTGTTTTTCATTCTCGGCTTAAAATAAACGAGCAAATCGATTCGCTTTTTTCAGGACGCGCTCGCGCGTTCGCCAAAGCGTTAATTCTCGGCGAGCGGCGTGATATGGATAAGTCCGTTGTAAACGATTTCATTCACAGCGGAATTGTGCACGTGCTTGCCGTCTCGGGTCTGCACGTCGGTTTTGTCGTAATGATTTTCCTCTTAATTTTCGGGCGCTTCGGAATTTTCGCAAGAGGAACGCTAACAATTATCGGCTTGATTTTGTTCGCTTTGATAAGCGGCGCGCACCCTTCGGTTGTTCGAGCGGTAACAATGGCAACGCTTTTTATCGTCGCGTTTCTTTCCGGCAGAGATTACAATCCGATTAACGTTCTGTTTCTTGCGGCGCTTTTTATTCTTGCCGTAAATCCGCGCGAACTTTTTAATCCCGGTTTTCAACTTTCGTTTTCCGCCGTTCTTTCGATTTTAATTTTTTATCCGCTGTTGCGGAATTACCTTTCGCGAAAAGTAGAAAACGATTTGTCGAGGAAGTTTTTATTGTTCCTTTCGGTGAGTTTCGCCGCTCAAATAGGCACGCTTCCCTTTACGCTTATTTACTTTCACAAACTTTCGATTGTCGCGCTTGCAACCAACATCATCGCAATTCCGTTAATCGGCTTAATTCTTGCGTTGCTTGTCGCTTCCCTTTTATTTTCAGCGGTTTCCGCTTACCTCGCTTCGCTTTACGCCGTTACGTTTACGTTTGCCGTTAACATCTTAATTGCCGTTGCGCGTTTCGCGGCGGAAACAAAGTTCGCTTACGTTTCCGTTTACAATTTTACAACGGCAAACGCCTTGCTTTACTACGCTGCGTTGTTCGTAATCGTTTACGCATTGCTGAATTACGAACAGAAAGCGAAAATAATCGTTGCGGTTCTAACCCTTTTGAACTTTTACGTTTATTCGGATATTCTTTCAAAACCGCTTTTGCCCGCGGGAAAGTTTTCCGTAATTGCAATCGACATCGGACAAGGCGACGCTTTTCTCGTTCGTTCGCCCGATGAAGAAACGTTTCTGATTGACGCGGGAAACGCCACGAAAAATTTCGACAACGGCGAACGCGTGATAATTCCGTTGCTTGACTATCTCGGCGTTGATACACTTGACGCGCTTTTCATTTCGCACGTGGACGCCGATCATTACCGCGGAAGTTTTTCGATTATTGCAAACAAACGCGTTAGGAGAGTTTACAAGCCGCGTTTGGATACGTCGCTTGCAAAAGATGTTCGCTACGAAAATTTTCTCAAGAAAAACAATTGCGAAATATTTTACTACGGACGAAAAGCAATAAAATCGGGAGGTTGCGCAATTTACATTTTAAACGACACAAGTTCCGCGGTTTACAATAATTTCGATATGAACAACAGAAGCGGAATACTGAAAATTTGTTACGGCGATGTCGGTGTTCTTTTCACGGGCGATTTGGAAAAAGAGGGTGAACGATTTTACGTCGGCGCATACGGAAAGTTCCTCGAAAGCGACGTTTTGAAAGTCGGACATCACGGGAGCAAAAGTTCAACCTCGAGCGAATTTCTTGCAACGGTTAAACCCGCTTACGCAATAATTAGCGCGGGCAAGGGGAATAAATTCGGGCATCCGAATTTTGAAGTTTTGCAAAGATTGAATAAATTCGGCGTTGAAATAAAAAGAACCGATAAATTCGGCGCCGTGATTTTCACCACCGACGGCGAAACCGTTGATTTTATTGATTGGAAAAGATGACGATAAAAGAAAACTTCGATTTGACAAACCTAAACACGTTCAAAGTAAAAGCCTTTGCGCGCTATTTCGTAAAAGCGAAAACCGAAACGGAACTCACCGATGCGCTGGAATTCGCAAAAAAGAAAAATCTCCAAATCCTTTTTCTCGGAGAGGGAAGCAATATCCTCTTTACGAAGGACTTCGACGGTTTGGTGATTAATCTTGCGTTCGATAAAATTTTAATCGAAGAGGAAGACGACGAAACCGCTCTTATTATTGCCGATGCCGGCGCAAAGTGGGACGACGCGGTTAATTTCGCTGTTCGAAACGAACTTTGGGGAGTTGAAAATCTTTCAGCGATTCCGGGAACGGCGGGCGCGGCGCCCGTTCAAAACATCGGCGCTTACGGAACTGAAATTTCTCAAACGCTTGATTTTATTGAAGGATATGAAATCGAAACGATAAAGAAACATCGCTTGCAAAAATCGGAATGTGATTTCGGTTACAGAACAAGCGTTTTTAAAACGGAACTGAAAAATAAATTTGTGATTACAAAAATCGCTTTGCGTCTTTCTAAAAAACCGAAGCCGAATTTGAACTATCGTGATTTGCGAGAAAGATTTTCCGAAAGAAATCCGAACGAAATTTCACTCTCCGAAATTCGCGGGGCGATTACGGAAATCAGAAACGCTAAACTCCCGTCACCGTCGGACTTTCCCAACGCGGGAAGTTTTTTCAAAAATCCCGTAATCGAAAAAGAGAAACTCGCCGCGTTAAAAAAGAAATTTCCGCAATTGACTTTTCACGGCATAAATAAAGACCTTGTTAAACTTTCGGCGGCTCAACTTATTGATTTTGCCGGACTAAAAGGCTTCCGCGAAAACGACGCCGGCGTGAGCGAAAAACACGCGCTTGTGCTTGTTAATTACGGAAACGCAAGCGGAAAAGAGGTTTTTGCGCTCGCGGAAAAAATTAGAAATACGGTTTTAGAAAAATTTAACATATCTTTGGAATTTGAAGTTAACGTAATTTAACACGAGGTGGTAATGTCAACTAACGAAACGAACGTGAAGAAAACTTTCGGCGAAGTTGTCAAAGATGCGTTCAAAGAACTTCGCGAAACATTTCAGGCTTTTATCAAAGCACCGAAAGCGCTATGGGGAATTAACGTTCCTTATATTATCGAAGGACTTGTTTATTTCGGAATTTTAACAATTCTCGGAAAATACGCTTCCGAAAATATGGGACTCGCCGACACGCAGGCGAGTTTGATTTACAGCGGCGTGACGGGAGGAATCACTTTTGCAATGCTCCTTTTCGGCGGATATTCCGACAAACTCGGAGTGGGAACTTCGCTTAAACTCGCATTTCTCATTATGCTTGTGGGGCGAACTCTTGTCGCGCTTTCAGGCTCTCTCGGATTGCCCACCGGGCTTTGGTCGCCGATGTTTTGGTTGATGAATTTCGGTTTGCTTTTAATGGTGGCGGGCTACGGACTTTACCAACCCGCCGCGTACGCGGGAGTAAAACGTTATACAAATAAACAAACGGCGGCGATGGGCTACGCGGTAATTTACGGATTTATGAACCTCGGCGCGTTTTTCTCGGGTTTCATTTCTTCCTTTACGCGTCAAGCGTTTGAAGATACGTTTCCCCCGAACGGACTTACAGCCGTTTTTTGGGTTTACGTAATTTTAACAGCCATTTCGCTTTTGGTTACGGTCGTTATTTTAACCCGAAAAACCGACCAGGAAGCGGTTGCAAGAATTCAAAACGAAAACGACGCGATAGACGAGGAAGCGGGAAGAGAAAAGGAAGAGAAAAAAGAAATCAAGCCGGACGCAAAAGTAAACAACTTTTGGCTTTACGTTTTTTCAGGTCTTGCCGCCTTGTTTTTCATTCTTTGGGCGACTTCGGATACGCAAATTTTTGGGAAAAATCTCATCCTCGGTGTCGCGATTCTTTTTGCCGCGCTCGCGGTTTACGATTATCTCAAACACCGTCCGTATCATCCTTTCCGCGATTTACGATTTACATTTTTCATCTTTATTCTTATTCCCGTTCAAACGCTTTTCGCTCACAATTGGCTTACGCTTCCTTATTATTTGGACAGAGCGTTTGCGGGCACGTTCGTTAGCGAATATTTCGAAGTCTTTACCAACCTAAATCCGATTTTAATCTTCTTCCTTACCCCGATTGTTGCGGGATTAACGGCAAGAGCCAACGTTTATAAAATGATGATTTACGGCACGTTCGTTATGGCTGTGCCGACATTTCTTCTTGCGCTCGGGCCGAACGTAATTCTCTTTTTACTCTACGTTTTATTGATGACAATCGGCGAAGCGATGTGGCAACCGCGTTTTTTACAATGGATAGCCGAAATCGCTCCCGAAGGGAAAACGGGTTTGTATATGGGCGTGGGACAGTTTCCGTGGTTCTTGACAAAAGTGGTAACGGGCTTTTATTCGGGCTGGTTTTTGACTAAATATTGTCCCGCCAACACTCCGCCTTCGCAAATGAACACGGAAATGCTTTGGCTCATTTACGGCTTAATCGCCATTATTTCTCCTGTTGCTCTTGTGCTTGCAAAAAATTGGATGTTGAAAGGATTTAAGACAAAAGCCGATTAATAAAATTTTTTGCATTAAAACAAAAAGGGGAGTCAAATCGGCTTCCCTTTTTAGTTTCGGTTTAATCAAATGCGAATGACGCGAGTTTCTTTTAATTATTAATTATGAATGTTGAATGATGAATTGTGAATGTTAACACGTCGCAACCGGATTGGAAAAATTATGAATGGTTGGGTGAAATAGAAGTTAGGAGCAAGGAGTTAGAATTTAGAAGACGCGTACTAACAACCCCGCTAAAGACTGAAAAATTTGCCTCTTTGCGATCCCGCCTTTGGCGGGACGATGCACCGTCAGTCATTACGATCCCCGCCTTTGGCGGGGAGAAGTAATCTATTGAATTGTCAGCAAAAGACTACTCAGCGCACGGTGTAACAGATTGCTTCGTCGACCCGCCAGAGGCGGGTTTCCTCGCAAAGACTGAAAAATTCGCGTCATTGCGAACACCGCCGAAGGCGGGGTGAAGCAATCTATCAAATTTTTAGCATAAGACTTTTTCAGCGCACGGCATGACAGATTTCTTCGTCCCGCCAGAGGCGGGAACTCGGAAAGACTGTGTTTATTTGGGTTTGCACAGTAGTGCAACAGATTGCTTCGTCGTCCTCCCGCTGTGGCGGGAGGTCTCCTCGCAACGACTGTGTTTGTTTGATTCGGGAGACGGCGGGACGGGTTATTTCATCCTTCTTCCGCTTTCGGTAGGGAAAAATGCCCGTCCTTAAATTCATTAAATTCATCTTAAAGGCGCTATTCAGACCATATTTTTGCGCGTACGGTTTCGGGCAAATTTTCCTTCGGTAGTAAAATTTCGATTTGTCCCATCGAATAAGGAGCGATTTCATATTGATTGAACAAAAACTTCAACCCGTCTTCCGTTATTAAAAAGTTTCCGTTCAACTCGAATTTTTTATCTAAATCTTCCCACAAACCCGCTTTGCTCAACTGATCGCTTTCACTCAAGTGAAACTTTTTGCGTAATTCTTTTTCGCCGATTTTATTCAATTGATTTTTTTCCTCCGTCGTGAAAAAATTCCGATAATCGAGAATTGTTTTTTTATTCAAATCGAAATTAAAGAATTCCACGCTTGTATTACCGTGCGCCCCGCCGAAAAACGTAAATTCGTCATAAACGCAAGTGAGAAAATTTTTTACGTAACCTTGCGAAAGAAAACTTTTCCGCACCTCCCAGCCGATTGAAGTTTCGGGAAAATCGTTCATAAAGCTGTTAAATTCCGCATATAAAGAATCATAAAATGCACGGAACGCGTGCGCGTCGTCTTTTATTTGTTTTTCGTAAATCTTCTTTCGTATAAAACTATTGATAAAATCGGTATCGTAATTTTTCGAGAAAAAAATATCGTATTTGAATTCCACGAAAAAGCAGTTGTAATTATTATCGCAATCTCCCGCTTTTTCCACGAAATTCAACCTTTCTATTGTAATTTCCTTTTGCGGATTAAACGATTTCTTATTTTTAAGGGAACAAGAAACCATTAAAACAACGATG
>CAYZMW010000100.1:0-6509 GCA_964479645.1 uncultured Melioribacter sp.
GTTCGGGGAATTCATATTTATACGGGAAAGAAGTATTCGGCTTTATTTCAAATGTTTTAGCATCGTGGAGAATTTCTTTTCCGTCGGTTTTCGTTTTAATGGTAATTTCAAATTTGCCGTTAAGAGTGTAAGCGGCGGAAATGTTGCTAACGGAAATTTCTTTTTCCCATTTGTTTTCTTTATGAATAAATGGATTTTCGCCGGTTTCTATCTTAATATAATCGTTAGGCAATTGCATTCTGATAAAGGCGTTATCGTCGAAAATTCCGCCGGGTCCGTCCCAATCGAAAACGCGAACGGCGATTACGTTTTCATTGTCCCAATGAATTCGCGGGTCGTCAATCGGTAGAGAATAGCGACGATTTACATTCCAATAAGAGCGTTTGCTGTTTTTGAAATCGTCTGTCGCTTCAGTTTGCGGCGGTACGTTTCGCGTATTCGTTCCGATTAAATAACCGTTCAGGAAAGTTTGGTCGAAGTCGTCAATCTTTCCGAGGTTAATTATTAAACTGTCGTGGAGCGGAGAACGATTTTTAAGCGATGAAGGAATCACGACTTTTATTCTGTACCAAGCGAAACCGTTGTGATCTTTCACTCCTTGCTTTTCCCACCATGTATTTATTTTAATGTCGCGCCACTGTGCGTCGTCAAAATCGGGGGAAGCGTATTGAGAATTATCTCCTGTTGTAAATTTCCACCCGTCTTGCAATTTTACAACGGTCGTATTTTGCGCGTAAGAGATGATGGTCAGTGAAATAAACAGAAGCGATAAAAGAAAATTTTTCATGGCAGCCTCTTTTTTATTAAAAAAAATCTTGACAAAAAACAGTTTCTTTATTACTTTGCACACGTGTTCGCAAACGTGTGTGTAAATATATATGTTGAACAACAAAAAAACAACGATAAAAGATATTGCAAAAAAACTCGGTATTCACCACAGCACGGTGTCGAGAGCTTTGAGGGACCATCCCGACGTTACTCCTAAAATGAAAGCGCTTGTAAAAAAGACCGCCGAAGAAATGAATTACAGTCCCAATATGTTTGCACGCAGTTTGAAGAACAACCGATCGAATTTAATAGGCGTAATAGTTCCTGAGATAAGACATCATTTCTTCGCCGATGTAATAGGCGGAATTGAAGAAGTGGCGAGCAAACACGGATACATTATTCTTGTTGCGCAATCGAATGAAAGTTACGAACGGGAAATAGAAAACACAAACGCGCTTATTGAAAATCGGGTGGCGGGCTTGCTTGTTTCCGTTTCGCAGGAAACTCATAACGGCGAACATTTTAACCGGTATATCGATGAAGGGGGAACGATAGTTTTTTTCGACAGAATACTCGAAGATGTTAATGCCGCAAAAGTCGTTGTTGACGATTACTCCGGAGCGTTTAAGGCTACGGAATATTTAATAAAAAAAGGATATAAAAATATTGCTCATATTGCGGGCACGAAAGAGTTGAGCATTTCGCAAAAAAGGTTCGCGGGCTATAAGGACGCGTTGAAAAAATACGGATTGCAATTCAAAAAAAACAATGTCGTTTGGGCGGGTTTTCATGAAATCGACGGCGCGAAAGCCACGGAATTTTTGTTAAAGAAAAAGAAACGACCCGACGCGATTTTTTCGGTAAACGACCCGACGGCAATAGGCGCGTATGAAGTCATCGAACGTTTGAAATTACAAATTCCCGACGATGTCGCGGTAATCGGTTTTTCCAACAATCCGATTTCGGCGTTTGTTAAACCGAGTTTAACAACGGTTGAACAACCTTCGTACGAAATGGGAAAAGCCGCAATGGAGATGTTGATTTCGCAATTGAATAAAAAAAGGAGAAACGGGAAAAAACCCGTTAAAATTTTGAAAACAAAATTAATAAAGAGAAATTCGGCATAAATTTTTATGATTAAAAACACACGTGTGCATATCGCCAAACCGCTTTTATCGTTTTTTCTTCTTTTGTTCTTATTCATCGCTTGCGAAAGCACACAACCGTTACATGACGATTTTTCGTTGAACGGAGAATATAAATTGTATTGGGACGATTTGCCTGAAATCGGTTCGGGTTTGAAACTCGGAGGTTTTACGGGCTTGTTTTATAAAGGCGGAAGAACTTTTTACACGGTATCGTCGCGTGGTCCGTTGATTTCGGAAATTGTGAACGACAAATGCGAGACGTATTATCTTTTACCGAATTTTATTCCCGAAATAGTAAAATTGGAATTGCAAGACGACCGTTCGATTAAAATTGTCGGACAAATCAAAATTAAAAACCCGCTCGGGGAAAATTGCACCGGACGTCCTACGCCAACGGCGTGGCCCGAAGACGAAGTTATCACTAACGACGAGGAACTTATTGACGAATGGGGAATTTCTCCTTCGGGAATTTATTACGATATCGACGCAAATTTAATATATGTTTCCGAACAATTTTCGCCTTCGGTTTTACAAATCACTTCGCACGGCAATTGGTACATGCGCGTTTCGGCGGGGGAAGGTTTTAGGCAAGCGTATTCCAAGCAAACGTGCAACGGCGGAATTTCAGGCATAGATATTACGCCGAGCGGCGATTTTCTTGTTGTCGTCGCACGAGCGCTCGAACATAACAGGAATATTAACGATCCCGATCAAACTCGTCCGATTAATTACGGTTTGCGAAGAATAGGGATATATTATCCCGATACGCGTACAGATTTGTCGATGTTTTATTTTGTCGAACCGACCGATGACCCGAATGATATGCGCTTTACGGAATTGGGTGATATAGAATATGTAAACGATACCACGTATTTGGTAACGGAAATTTCAAGAAACGGCGATGAAACTCACGCTTTGCTGTATGAAGCGATAGTTACCGATTCTTCGTCTCGAGTGCAAGAAGGGCTTGAAGGCATTGCGGGAAAAAGTTTCGAAACGTTAAGCGAAGAAGAATGGGCGGAAAACGGACTTCATCCGCTAAAGAAAGTTTTGGTATTGAATTTCGACGATTACGGATTTTATTATCCGCAAGGAATTGAAATTATTGACGAAAATCATCTTGCCGTGATAGAAAACAATAACTTCGGCGTGATTAACGGAAATCCCGCTTCGCACACGTACGAATTGGATAAGTCGGCTATTAAACTTGAAGTGATCGAATTACCGTTCAGTTTGGAATTAAGGCAATGACCAAAAGCGTAAAAATATTGTTTCTTTCCATGTTAATTCTTTTGCCGCTTTTCTTTTTGGACGGCTGCGGAATTAACGATGTGGAAAGATTGCGTTATCCGGGACGCCTTAAAATATTACTTGATTTTCAGACGAACGATTATCAATTGACGGCGGGTGATTCGTTGTATTTACAGGCGCGTGATTTTAAACTTTACAGTGATACGAATTTTGCCGATGTTTTTCAAAATCCCGAGCAATTTCTTCCTTACGAAGATAGTATCGTGAGTTTCAATATGCTCGAAGCCACACGGAAAGATACGCTTATTCAAGTCGCTTACGGTTCTGTTCCGCCTTTGGAATTCGACAGTTTGAAATTTCTCACGGTTCCGGGAGAAACGATGATACTCGGCGGAAACACGTATCCCGTATCTACGAATTATTCCTCGCTTGGCGGCGCCGCCGATTTTTCAACAGTGGTTAAAATCGAAAGTAAAATTAAAATAGAAGAAAATAAAACAACGACGTTGATTATTCATTTTATCACGGAAGAAAACGTTTTCAGGTATTTGGACCAGTTTATTTATGTCGCGGTGGTAGATACTTTTTTTATTAAATAGAACCGAACGGAAACCGTTTGCGTTGAAATGAAATGAGAAAAGAATTGAGAACAGAAAAAACATACGGAAAATCAAGATCGAAACTCTTTTTCGAATTCATTGTCGCGGTCTTGATTGTGATTTCGTTTTCTTGCGACGACGAACTCGTGGGAACGAAAACACCTATAAATCCGCCGTCAACCGAAATAATTAACGTTCCGCCCGAAAATTCCGTGGATAATCCTTATATGCCGATAATGACAATTTCTTTCAAAGGAATTTCGAATGGCGGAATAATCAAGGGATTTTACATTTCGTACAAAAGTTATTTTCTCGAAAGAAACGACTCCGTAATTACAGCGCCGTATTACGTTTCCGAAACTTCGCAACTAATTGCATTCCCGTCTGCCGATAGCGTAAATAAACAAGTCTTGACGGTGCAGGCTGTCGATAATTACGGTAATGTCGATCCGCTCGGAGCGACTAAAATTTATTTTACTTCTAAAACTTATCCGCCCGAAACCGCAATTATTTTCCCGACGGACACGATGTCGTTCTATGTCGGTAGCGAAGTTACGCCGTCCTGGCAAGGCGTGAAAATCGCTTTTACGGCGGAAAACAGACAAGGTGAAATAGACGGATTTTCGGTAAAGATTGACGAAGGAGAATGGTCGCCGTGGCAAGAGGATACGGTGTTTTATCTTAATCCGCTTACCGTGCCGAATTTAAGCGCGGGATTGCACAAAGTTACCGTTACGTCGCGTAACAACGCTTACGTCGAAGATAAAACCCCGCCGTCGATTTATGTCAATTTGATTTTTCCCACGCACGAAAAGGATTGGTTGGTAATTGACGATACCAAAGACCAAAACGGCTCTCGGGAACATCCTTCCGACGAACAAGTCGATAATTTTTATGAAGCGATTTTCGAAGGAATTGATCACGACGTCTGGGATATTGCCGCGCGCGGCGCAATTCCGAAAAACGAACTCGGTAAATACAAATTCGTTCTATGGCATTGTGATGCAAAGGCGAACAGCCGCCTTTCGGAATCCGTGGGACTTTTAACCGATTTTCTGAATACGGGCGGTCGTTTGATGATTTCCGGATGGGATTTTTACGATACTTTTTCACAAACGGGAGTATGGCGCGACAGCATAAAATTTTTCGGGAATTTTTTGAAAGATTATTTGCACATTGAAAATCAATACACGATTACGGAAGCCTTGCTCGACAGTATTGTGGTTTTGGACGACGACTATTTTCTTACGGACATTGCGGCGGTCGATACGTCTAAAATTTGGTCTTTCCGCGACGGCTTGTTTTACGTCAATTGGTTTTACTCGCTCGGTGCGTTCACTAACAGACTTTTTCTTTATCATCCCGCCGATTCGGTTGCGGGTGAAAGTTATATCGACGCGGTGATCGGTTTCGGGTATCACAATAGAGAATATCAACTCGTCGTACTGGGTTTCCCGCTTTATTATTTAACGGAAAGCGACGGAAAAACGGTCTTTTTACGGGCTAAGGAGTATATCGAAAAAGATTTTCCTTTTTAACGTATGATGAAAAACTTTATTAAAATATTGCGCTTAACTCTTACGGCATTTTTTCTGCTGAACTCCGTGATTTTTGCAGGCGGCGGTGAAATTACCGGACGCGTTACCGACAAAACTACAGGCGAACCTTTGCCCTTCGCCAATATAGTTATTTTGGGAACTAATTACGGTGCGGCAACCGATGAAGACGGCTATTACAGAATTTCGCAAATTCCGCCGGGCACTTACACCATTGTCGCGAAATTTTTGGGTTACGACGATGTGAGATTCGAAAATGTGCAGGTTCTTGTAAACAGAATTACTCGTCTTGATTTCGAACTTCCGCAAAAAACGTTAAAGGTAAGCCGCGAAGTTGTCGTACAGGCTAAACGTCCCGCCGTGGATTTGGAGGTCGCAAGCACCGCAAAGGTTATTACGTCGAAAGAGTTGCAAAATATGACGATTTTAACGAACGTCAAGGATTTGGTCGCATTGCAATCGGGCGTTGTAAAAGTGGGCGAAGATATTCACATTCGCGGGGGGAGAAGCGACGAAGTGCTTTATCTTATCGACGGCGTTCCCGCGCGCAATCCCGTTACGGGAATAAATGCAATTGATATCGACATTAACCAAATAGAGCAAGTGGAAATCATTACGGGCGGTTTCGACGCCGAATACGGAAACGCGAACAGCGGCGTGATTAATATTATTACGAAATCTGGACGCGACCGTTACACGGCGGATATGGTTTATCGTACTGACGTGATGATGCCGAGCGATTTAAGCACGAATTATTCATACGGCTATGTGGGTTTTAGCGGACCGTTCGCGCCGTTTAAGTGGGTCGGAATGCCCGGAAGTTCGGGCTTTACGGTTTCGGCGAAAGCGGATATGGACGATTCTTATTACAAAATAGGCGGCGGTTACGGAACGACACATTTTCTGTTTTGGGATTTGCCGAACAGACAATTTACCAATTATTCGTTAAGCGCACAATTGAATTATGAACCCGTTTCCGCTTTTAGGATTAAAATTCAGGGACAATTCGACAGAGGCGAACGGAAATATTTTAACTACGCTTGGAAGTATCTCCCCGAAAATTTGCCTATCGATTTTTATCAGACCGACAGAGTAACGGTATTGATAAATCATACGCTTTCGAAAAACGCCTTTTACAATTTGAATTTCGGTTTTACGCAGGGCAAAGATAAAAATTCATTGCTTGG
>CAYZMW010000101.1:0-1686 GCA_964479645.1 uncultured Melioribacter sp.
TCAAATTTTCAGCGAAAGATTATTCAGCGCAGTGATACTACAGATTGCTTCGTCGTTTTTTGCTTGCGCAAAAAATCTCCTCGCAACGACTGTGTTTGTTTGGTTTGGGAGACGGTGTAGCGGATTGCTTCGTCAACCTCCCGCAAACGGTGGGAGAACATTCATAATTCATAATTAAAGGAAATCCGCTTCGTTCTATCTGTTTCAAAATTCTAACTTCTCGCTCCTAACTCCCATTTCACTCAAACATTCATAATTAAAAAAAATCGGAACTTTTCGCATTCCATGAAAGAGTTGAGTCGCGGAAAGAAGAAAATTAAGATTTCATTAAATCGGTTTTGCGAACAAATCGTATTCGTCGTAATCGGTAATTTCCACGTCGTAAAATTTTCCTACATGCAAATATTTGTTCGGCGAATCGATTAACACGTTTCCGTCAACTTCCGGCGCGTCGCGCTCCGAACGAGCCACGAAATATTTACCCTCAATGTCGTCAATAATCACGCGTATTTTCTTGCCGAGAAGCGACGCGTTTTTTTCGGCGGAAATTTCGCTTTGCAATTCCATTATGGCGGCTTTGCGTTCTTCTTTTATTTCTTCGGGAATCGGGTCGCCCAAATCGTAAGCGTGCGTGTTGTCTTCCTGCGAATAAGTAAACACGCCGACTCTGTCGAACTTCGTTTGCTTTACAAAATCGTAAAGTTCCGAAAAATCTTTTTCCGTTTCGTTCGGATAGCCGACAATGAAAGTCGTGCGGAAAGTCAGTTCCTGAATTGCGGAGAATATTTTTTCGACAAGTTCTTTTTGCCGTTTTGCGGAAATACCGCGTCGCATCGATTTCAGAACGTTTTCGGAAACATGTTGAAGCGGCAAATCCAAATAATTCAATACTTTCGGATTATTCGCTATTTCTTCGATGGTTTCGTCGGGGAAATGCGAAGGGTAAGCATACAGCAGACGAAGCCATTCTACGCCGTCGATTTTTCCGAGTTCGCGCAAAAGTTCGTGTAAATTGCGCTTGCCGTAAATGTCGCGCCCGTAATCGGTGGTGTCCTGCGCAATTAAAATTATTTCTTTCGCTCCCTGCCGCACAAGAAATTCCGTTTCGGAAACGAGTTGTTCAATCGGTTTGGAACGAAAACCTCCGCGAATAAGCGGAATGGCGCAGAAAGAGCACGGATTGTCGCAGCCTTCGGAAATTTTCAAATACGCGTAATGTTTAGGCGTCGTGATTATTCGTTCACCGAGAAGTTCATATTTCAAATTGCCGCCGAGCGCAGTTACTATATTTTCGTAATCTTCCGTTCCGAAATACTCATCCACTTCGGGAATTTCTTTTCGCAGTTCTTCTTTGTAGCGTTCGGAAAGACAACCCGCAACAAAAACACGTTCGATGTTACCCTTTTTCTTTTCGTTGATTGCCGCGAGTATTGTGTTTATCGATTCTTCTTTCGCCGCCTCGATGAAACCGCACGTGTTGATTATTACGGTGTCGGCGCTTTCGTAATTCTCGGTTATTTCGAAATCATTGATTTTCAACTGTCGCATCAGACGCTCCGAATCTACAATGTTTTTCGAGCAACCGAGAGTAATAATATTTATTTTGTTTTTAGACATGTTTACACGCTTTTTTTCGAGCGGGAAATTTACGGAAAATCAATTCCGAAATCCAAAAGATTATTAGCG
>CAYZMW010000102.1:0-4402 GCA_964479645.1 uncultured Melioribacter sp.
AATTAAAATGAAAATCGGAATTATACCGAATACGTCGAAAGCGGAAGTTGCGGATGTTTTACGCAATTTGATTAAACTTTTTGCCGAAAACGAAATTGACTATTGCGTTGACGAAGCGGCAAAAAGGTGCGCCGAAAAACATAATATTGAAATCGAACAGAAAAAATTCTTTTCGGTAACCGCGCTTGCGGATATTTGCGACCTGCTCGTTTCCATAGGCGGCGACGGAACGATGCTTAAATCGGCTTATGCGGCAAGACATTCGCAGACGCCGATGCTCGGTATTAATCTCGGTAAACTCGGTTTTCTCGCAGAACTCGAACAAACCAAACTTGATGAACTTGTCGATGCAATCAAAAATAAAAATTACAAAATAGAAGAACGCATTGCCCTTTCGGGAAAAACAAATTCGGGACAACACAACGAACTTTATGCAATTAACGATATTGTAATCGACCGCGGGCGTTGGCCCAAAATGATTAAACTTTCACTGAAAATTAACGGCGAAACGGTTTCCACATTTTCAGCCGACGGTATAATAATCGCAACGCCGACGGGTTCTACGGGCTACTCGCTTTCAACGGGCGGCCCAATCGTTACGCCTTCTTCCGACGCCGTAACGATAAGTCCGATTTCGCCGCACACGTTAAATATTCGTCCGCTCGTTATTTCAAGCGATGAAAAAATCGAAGTCATCGCGGAATCGCCTTCGAAATTGCAAATTAGCGCGGACGGGCAACGCGTTCATTATTACGATTCCCCGCTCTCGGTGAAAATCGAAAAAACGGAGCGCAACATAAAACTTTTTCATACGGCGTCTTTCAGTTATTTTGAACTTTTGCGCCATAAACTTTATTGGGGAATAGATTTAAGAGAAAAACCGGAGGAACTATGAGGTTATTGACACTCTTTTTTTTAAGCGTCTTCGCTTTTAATTTATTTGCGCAAAATGAAATTCTGACTTATGAAAAAACGGGCGAAAAAATTCTCGTAGGCGTCTGCAATGAAAGCGATTTCACGGATAATCCCGATTTCTCGAAATGGTTCGAACTCGGGTACAAAAATTACAAACCGAAATTCTTCAACTTCGAATTCGACAAAGAACGGATTTCTAAATTGAAAATCAAAATTGTTCTCGGAACGTGGTGCCCCGATAGTCGCAGAGAATTCCCGCGCTTTTTGAAAATTTTGGATTCGCTTGCGTTCCCCCGCGAAAACTTACAAATAATTTGCGTTGACCGAAACAAACACGCATTGCACGGCGAAGCAAGCGGATTGAGAATTATTCGCGTGCCCACTTTTATTTTCTTCGACGGCGAACACGAAATCGGGCGAATTGTGGAAACGCCGAAAGGCGAAACGCTCGAAGACGATCTGGAGGCGATTCTTTTATCGCACGCGCCGCAAGCGGAAACTAAAAAAGACACAACCAAATAAGCACATCAGAATATGCTTAATTATATTTGGCTTTCGCTAATCGCTTTCGGAATATTAATCGCTCTTGGCAGCGATATTGAAAATGAAATAAACAAAACATTTCCGAACAACGAAAAGTTAAACGCCGAAATAATTACGCACCGCAATTCATTCGAAGTCCGATTTTCCGCGAAAAATGAGAACACAAAATTCAAAGCGGGCAAAGATTTTTCTCTATTCGTGAAAAATGCGCAACCGCGCATGAACGCTTATTTTACGGGAACAATAGAAGACGCGCCAAGCATTATTAAACAAATCGCCGAAAATTCGGGCGAAAAAGACGATGTCGGTTTTAGAATAAGCGAATTGCAAAGTCTCGGCGATTCCGCATATTCCGCGCGCGTTGTTTTGGAAAGCGTGAGTTTTCCGAAAATGAAAGCGATTACGAACGCCGTTCTCGATTATTCCAAAATTTCGGTTAACATCGCTTTGGGCTTAATCGGAATAATGGCGTTTTGGCTCGGAATTATGAAAATTGCGGAACGCGCCGGAATGGTGAAATTAATTGCGAAAGCCGTTCGTCCGTTAATGCGTAAGTTATTCCCCGACGTGCCGGACGACCATCCCGCAATCGCTTCGATGATAATGAACATTTCCGCGAATATGCTCGGTTTGGGCAACGCCGCAACGCCTTTCGGATTGAAAGCGATGGAAGAACTCGACACGCTGAACACGGAAAAAGGAACGGCTACAAACGCAATGTGTACGTTCCTCGCAATTAACACGGCGGGCTTTACCCTTATTCCCGCAACGGCGATTGCAATACGCGCCGCGCAAGGAAGCGCAGAACCTACAATAATAATAGGCACTTCCCTTTTCGGTTCTCTTGTGGCGACGGTAACAGGAATTACGGTGGCGAAATTTTTCGAACGAATATCGCTTGTAAAATCCGGGAAGATGAAAATTTCGCCGAAGCATTTTTTAAAAACGTTTTTCTTTTTCGCGCTCTTTATTTTTCTACTCGCGTTGATTGTCAAATTTTTGTTTTTATCCGACGCCGCTCAAACCGTTATTGCAATTATCAAAACGATTTCGATACTCGCGATACCGCTGATTTTATTGGTTTTTCTCGCATACGGTGTTAAGAAAAAAATTAATCTTTACGAAGCCTTCACGAACGGAGCGAAAGAAGGCTTTGATATTGCCGTTCGAATAATTCCCTATCTTGTCGCGATGCTCGTTGCAATTGGCGTTTTTAGAGCAAGCGGCGGAATGGATTTTCTTGTTCGAATTCTTTCTCCGGTTACAAATTTAATCGGAATGCCGGCCGAAGTTTTGCCGATGGCGTTAATGCGTCCGCTTTCGGGAAGCGGTTCGATAGGAATTATGACTGAACTTATGGCTCAACACGGTCCCGATTCTTTCATCGGCGTTCTTGCATCCACAATTCTCGGAAGCACGGAAACAACGTTTTACGTCCTCGCTCTTTATTTCGGTTCGGTGAATATTAAGAGAACGCGACACGCAGTAATCGCGGGTGTTTCCGCCGACATCGCGGGAATACTCGCCGCGCTTTTTATTGTAAAACTTCTTTTTTCTTTTTAACGGTAACGAAAGTTTATTATGAAAACAAAAGCAAATCGCGAAGCGATGAAAACCGTTTTAATTACAAGAAAAATTCCGAACAAGGCGATTGAACTCCTTGAAAATCAAGGCTTTCGCGTGATTATCGGAAGTAAAACGAAATCGCTCACGAAAGAAGCGCTTAGACGTAAAGCGAAAAACGCTGACGGAATTATCTCGATGTTGAGTGATAAATTCGATAAAGAAGCAATAGACGCTTTGCAACGGTGCAAGGTAATTGCAAATTACGCCGTGGGATTTAATAACATTGACGTCGCTTACGCGAAAGAAAAAGGAATTACGGTTACGAATACGCCCGATATTTTAACGGACGCAACGGCCGACATTGCAATCGGACTTGCGCTTGCGGCGGCGCGTAATTTTATAAAGGGCGACGAACTCGTTCGCTCGGGTAAATTTAACGGCTGGGCGCCCGAACTTCTGCTCGGTAAAGATTTCAAAGGGAAAACGTTCGGAATTATCGGCGCGGGAAGAATCGGACAAGCCACGGCGCGACGCGCGAAAGCGTTCGGATGTAAAATTGTTTACTATTCGCGCAAAAAGAAAACGGATTTCGAAAATGAATTGAAAGCCAAAAAAGTTTCGCTGAACAAATTACTTGCAACGTCCGATTTTATTTCAATTCACGTTCCGCTTACCGAAAAAACGTTTCATCTATTAAACAAAGAGAATATGCAACGAATGAAAAACGGCGTTGTGATAATTAATACCGCCCGCGGAGAAATAATTGACGAAAAGGCTTTAATTGAACTGCTGAAATCGGGTAAAGTTTTCGCCGCGGGTCTTGACGTTTACGAAAACGAACCGAACGTAAAACGCGAATTTCTGAAAATGAAAAACGTCGTTCTTTTGCCGCATTTGGGAAGCGCAACTTTTGAGACAAGAGAAGCAATGGCGAAACTCGCCGCGGAGAATGTCGTTGCGGTTCTTAAAGGAAAGAAGCCGTTAACGCCGGTTGATTAACAAAGCAATCCTCTGCGCCGTCTCCAAACTAAACACTCACAGTCCTTGCGAGGACGCGCCGACGTATGTCGGCAAGGACGAAGTAATCTACCGTGCCGTGCGCTGATTTTTCTTTTGCTGAAAAACAGATAGATTGCTTCACCCCGCCTTCGGCGGTGTTCGCAATGACTTGAATTTTTCTGTCGTTGCGAGGAGACCTCCCGCAGAAGGCGGGAGGACGACGAAGCAATCTGTCATGCCGTGCGCCAACCCAAATAAACACAGTCATTCCGAGTTCCCGCCTTTGGCGGAACGAAGGAATCCGTTACACCGTGCGCTGAATAGTCTTATGCTAAAAATTTGATAGATTGCTTCCCCCGCCGTTGGCGGGGTCGCAATG
>CAYZMW010000103.1:0-26120 GCA_964479645.1 uncultured Melioribacter sp.
TAACAAAAATAAATTTAACTTTTTTCGGCGGTTGAATTTTTGCCATAAAACACCTTGTTTTTCAGTTTGTCTAAAATAAGAAATCCGAAAGAATTAGTAAGGAAAATTTCTACCAGGGATCGTTTCTCAACCGCGTTTGTATGAATTGCAAAACAAAAAATTAATCCCGAAGGATAAACACAGTCATTCCGAGTCCCGCCGTTGGCGGGACGAAGGAATCTGCCACGCCGAGCGCCGAATAATCTTTTGCTGACAAACCGACAGATTGCTTCTCCCCGCCAGAGGCGGGGATCGCAATGACTGATTAATTTAAGTTTCGCTGACAAACCGACAGATTGCCGCGCGTCCCCGCACGGCGTGGCCGCTCGCAATGACGCGAGTTTTTTAATCAGCGGAAATCCAATAAAATCCGTGTCATTCGTGTTCTATTAAGTATCAGTAAGAATCATAACCAATCGGTCGAATCAGCGTCCTATCGAAATCTTACTTCATCAAAACCATTTTCTTTGTTGTAACAAAATTGCCCGCGCGCAAAGTGTAAAAGTAAACTCCGCTTGGCAAATTTTCCGCATTAAATCGCACGGAATAATTTCCCGGCGTTTGCTCTTTGTTTACAAGTGTTGCGATTTTTTGTCCAAGCGCGTTGTAAACTGCCAATGTTACATTAACGACAGATTGCTTTCCCGCCTTTGGCGGGACAATGACAGACGGTGTCGGGATTGAATAAGAAATAGTCGTTGTCGGGTTAAACGGGTTCGGATAATTTTGACAGAGTTTAAAACTTGCGGGAATTTCCGCATTATCATTTTCTTCCACGTCGGTTAACGAAATATTAAACGAATCGATTTCGTTTCCGTTTTCATCTATCGCTTGAAAATCCAATCTGTCGCCTTTAATATCCACTTTACAAAAATGATGTGTTTTCGAAGTTACCACTATATTCGGATACGAAGGATTAGGGTCGTATAAGGGCGCACCACCGCCGCCTGTTGTAATATGAACTATACCGTTTACCATTGCCCGAGCGTAGTAATGATTATGTCCGCCGAAAACGATTTGCACGTTATACTGTTCACAAAGCGGTTGAATGACACTCTGCACTTCGGTTGAATTTTCATGTCCGCCCGCGCTCCAACCCGGTTCGTGCAAAATTATAAACTTCCACCGTTTGGACGAATTTTCCAAGTCGTTTACAAGCCAATTATATTCGGGCGAGCCTGTATTATATGCAACGAATTGGTCGAGCATAATAATGTGTGCGGGACCGTAATCAAACGACCAATAATGATTTGCGACAAACGGATACGGAAAGTATTTTCTGAAAAGAACGCCCGTGACTTCGTGATTTCCCCTTACGCTTTGCATCCCCGCGCTTGCCAGAAGTTTCGCAATGTTTTCGTATTGCGGGTCGAAAAGTTGATTATCCCAATCTTCTTCATTGTCGCCGTTCGCCACCATATCACCGACATTCATCACAACGCCTTGATAATCGGGGTCTTCGGAAAAAAGATTTACCATTTTTCGTGCGACTGCGTCGTGGTCGGCGGGATATGAACGATTATCGCCGTAAACAAGGAATTTCACCGAGTCGGCATTTTCTTCGGGCGCAGTTACGAAAGAGCCTTTATATTCGAGAGAATCGATAATTACATTATAATAATATTTCGTAGCAGGCGTTAATTCGTCGAAAGTGTATGAATGTTGATGCTCACCCTCTTCCACGGTAATTATGTTACCTATGGAATATGTCGTGTCCGTTCCCCATTTCAAAGTGCACGTTGCGGTTCTGCGCAATTGCCATAAAATTTTGTATTCCGTGTTGTTTCCGGTAAAAATTAAATACGGCGCTTTTCGTGTTATAAAGGGTAATTCCGAGGTTGCGGACAATTCGAAATCGAAACTGATATCCGAACTACTTCCGCTGTGCTGATGAATTTCAACCGCCACAATATTTTCACCGATAACAAGGGCGGACGGATCGACGTAAAATTCGAAAAAGGTATCTTCTTCGCTTCCCGCCACAAAAGAGGAGGCTTTGGTCAAATAGTTGATAGTTCCCGAAGGCATGTTGGAACGCACTATTTCGCTTCCGTTCAAATAAACGACCGCGCCGTCGTCTCTTAATAATCTTACGAGAAGAGATGGAATGTCGCTTGTATCCTGAAGATAAAAACCTCGTCTGAAATATGTAGTTATATACTTATGACTCGGGTCGTCGCCGTAACTTACAACGGTGTTTTCGTCTCCGTCGCCGTATCCGAGTTGCGCACGCCCCGAAGCCCAAGTGTCGTCGTTAAAATTCGTTTCGCGCCAAGCCGTTCCTTGGTCGGAGCCGTCATCCAAATATTTCCAAACCGAACCTTGAGAAATGAAAACTTGCTGTGCGTTGAATTGAACGCCGAAGAACAAAACTAAGACAAACGTCAGAAATTTTAATTTTCTTGACATGGAAATCCCCGTTAAAAATTAAATAATAAAATAAAAATCTATTAGCCTGCCTTTACTATCGTAAAAGTTATTAACAAGTTAATAAAAAGAACCTAACTACAAAAATGATTGTATCGTTTCACGAAAAAATTTAACCCGACCACCCGAAAAACGACGATTAAACGAACCGACCTATTAAAAGGATTTCCATTAATTCGATTTTTTTATTTAAGTTTATTACTTTAAAACTAAAAAATATGAGTTGTTAAAATGATAATCGTACTGAAAAAGGGGATTGATAAAGATAAATGTCGCGATTTGATAGAATTCATCGAAAGTCGCGGCGTGGAAACAGTGGAAATCGAAGGCGTATCTAAAAAAATCATCGGAATTATCGGGAACAAACACAATCTTGACAAAGACGCAATTACCGCGTTTCCCGGTGTTGAACGCGTAATTCCGATTCTCGAACCGTACAAATTAGCATCGCGTAAATTTCATCCTTCCAACACGGTTATTAAAGTCGGCGATGCTGAAATTGGCGGATTAGACCCGGTTAGAATTGCGGGACCGTGCTCGGTGGAATCGGAAGAGCAAATTTGGGAAATCGCGGAAAATCTTTCCAAGCAAGGCGTTCAAATTTTGCGCGGCGGAATTTTCAAACCGCGCTCAAGTCCGTATTCATTTCAAGGCGTTGGTGAAGTCGGGCTTCCGTGGTTGCGCGATGCCGGAAAGCATTACGGATTGCCGGTAATTTCCGAAGTAATGCAAATCAACCAAATCGAAATAATGTACGATTACGTGGATATTTTCCAAGTCGGCGCACGCAACATGCAAAATTTCAGATTGCTCGAAGCGCTCGGCAAAACCGACAAACCGATAATGCTTAAACGCGGAATCGCCGCGACGTTCAACGAATTTCTTATGAGCGCCGAATACATTCTTTCGAACGGCAACGAAAAAGTCATTCTTTGCGAACGCGGAATTCGCACTTTTGTTGAATACACAAGAAACACGCTTGATGTAAACGTTATTCCGATGGTGAAGAACGTTTCGCATTTGCCTATAATTGTTGACCCGAGTCACGCAACCGGACGCACCGATTTAATTACTCCCGTTACGCTCGGCAGTTTGATTGCGGGCGCTGACGGCTTTATTATCGAGGTTCACCCGCGTCCTTATGCGGCGCTTTCCGACGGCGCGCAACAACTGACGTTCGAACAGTATGCACAATTCATGGAAGATTACAATTTAATTAAGGATTCGTTAATTAAACTGCGCGAGAAAAAATTTGCAGAGATAAACGAAAATGTTTCGAATTCTCTCTGACAAAGCGCGCGACAAATCCGTAAATCTTCCGAGTTCGAAAAGCGTAACGCACAGAATTCTTGTGCTTGCCGCGTTAAACGACGGCGAGACGGAAATTCTCAATCCGCTTTATTCCGAGGATACAAAAATCACAATGGAAGCGCTTCGCTCTTTCGGCGCTGAAATTATTGAAGAAAGAGACACCGTTCGAGTTCTTTCTTCCGTTGGGAAAGTGCAAAATCAAAAAGTGTTTCTCGGCAATTCGGGTTCTTCCGCGCGTTTTTTAATTCCCTTGGTTTTGCATCTTGACCGCGAAATTTATTTTTACGGAACAGAAGAATTACATAAACGACCTTTCGCCGAGTTGTTCGATATTCTACGCTCGCTCGGCTTTAAAATCGATGCCGAAAACAATTCATTGCCCGCAACCGTTTTCCCGCCCGAAAACACGGAGCGTAACGTCGTTAACATCGACGAACTTCCCTCGTCGCAGATAGTTTCCGGATTAATGATGTCCTACGCCAAAACGCGTGAAGGCTTGCGGTTGATTTTCGAAAAACAGTTACCCTCTTTCCCTTACGTGGATATGACGCGCAAACTTATGGCGCGTTTGGATTTACGCACGGAGTTGCACGGGAATAAAATCGAAATTCACCCGCACGAGAAAATAAATTACGATTGGCGTTTTTCCTGCGAAAAGGATTTATCCGCCGCATCTTATTGGGTTGCGTACGCGTTGATTAACAACGTAAAAGTTAATTTGGAAAATTTACTTTTGCCTTCTTTACAAGGCGACGAAAAAATTTTCGAGATTGCCGAAACGCTCGGCGCGAGCGTTAAATTGTTTTCAAACCGCGTTGAAATAAGCGGAACGATTAAGCGCGGACTTGAATACGATTGCGAGGACATTCCCGACATTGTTCCGACGCTTGCCGTAATGGGAATGTTCGCGCCCGATAAATTCGTTTTGAAAAACGTCAGTCGCCTGAGATACAAGGAAAGCGACAGAATTAACGCAATCAAAGTAAACATTGAAACGCTCGGCGGTAAATGCGAATATCGCGAACCGAATTTAATAATTTATCCGCAAGAAAAATATCACGGCGGGGGAATTAAAACTTTTGACGACCACCGCATTGCGATGTGTTTCGCAATTGCGGGAACACGAATTGAGGACGTGGCAATAGACAATCCCGCTTGCGTTGAAAAATCGTATCCGAGTTTTTGGAACGATTTCACGGAGTTCAAGAATGTCGAAGAATAAGCAAACCCTTGCTATTATCGGTTTCGGTCGCTTCGGCTCTTTTTGGGCGAAAGAACTGAGCGATTTTTTCGAAATTAAAATTTACGATGCGAACGAAAAAGCAAGCAAGCGGGAAATAAACTTTGCGGAATTCGTTCCGCTTGAAACCGCGCTTCAAAGCGACTACATTTATTTGACAATCCCCATAAGAGAAATAGAAAATTTTCTTGTTAATTACGCTAACATAATTGCGAAAAATTCCGTTGTAATCGACGCCGCATCGATTAAATCGCCCGTTGTAAAGTGGTTCGAAAAATATTTAAGAAACAAAAATGAATTTATGTTCACGCATCCGCTTTTCGGTCCCGACTCGGGCGCAAACGGTTTAAGCGGACTTTCGATTGCAGTTCAACCCGGCGAAATTACTTACTCAAAATATTCAATAATGATTGACGTGTTCGAACGAATGAAACTAAACGTTCTTGCGCTTTCCGCCGACGAACACGATTATTTAATGGCTTACAATCTTAATTTAATTCATTTGTTGGGACGCGCGCTTGCGGGAATGGGAATTTCGAAAATCCCATTGAAAATGAACGCTTTGACTTACTTGAACGGAATGTCGCGCTACGTTGTAAACGACTCTCGCACGCTCTTCGAGGATTTTTTCCGTTACAATCCGTACGCTGAAAAAATAAAAAAAGACTTAACAGAAAATCTCAATAAAGTTTTAAATTCTCTGCCGTGAAATTCAAAAACACGCTCATACCGATTTTATTGATTTTCGCGCTTCTCCTCGCGCAATCCTCCTTTGTTTATGCGGGTAAGCGGAAAAGAAACACTACGCGAAAGAAAATCGAGAGAATTTTAAATAAAAAAATTTTTAACGACGCCTGTGTAGGAATCAAAATTATCAATCTTGATAAAAATAAAATTTTGTTCGAGAAAAATTCGGAAAAACTCTTTACGCCCGCATCGACGCAAAAACTTCTTACGACTTCCGCCGCTCTTTGTTTTCTTCCCGAAAATTACGTGTTCGAAACGAAAATTCTCTCGAACGGCGTGGCGGTGGATTCGGTTTTGCGCGGCGATTTGATTTTTCGCGGAGGCGGCGACCCGCTTTTAACTTACGCCGAACTTGATTCCCTGCTTGAAATTTTCGTCTCGCTCGGAATAAACGAAATACGCGGAAACATCGTAGGCGACGTCGCTTGGTGCGATTCGAATTATTTCGGCAAAGGCTGGATGTGGGACGATAATCCCGAACCCTTTATGCCGTACATTTCGCCGCTTTCTCTTGAAGAAGCGACCGTGCGAATTATCGTAAAGCCGTCCGCGCCGTATTCGCTTGCCGATATTGAAATTCTTCCCGATGTTCCTTCGATAAAGATTGTTAATAAAATTCTGACGGTTTCGGACGACACGACTTATTTCACGCTTGAAAGAAATTGGAGAAAAAACGACAACACTATTTTCGCCGAAGGTTTTGTCAGCGAATTTTCCGAACCCGACACGACGTTTCTGAACATTTACGCGCCCGCGAAAGTTTTTCTTGAAGCGGCGAAAAAATCGCTCGAAACAAAAGGCGTGAAAGTTCGCGGGAAAACAATTGTAAAAAGAAACGTTCCTTACGTAAAAGAATTTTTGTCGTTCAAGCGAAATATCGACACGGTGATTTTTCGCGCAAACAAAGAAAGCGACAACCTCTGCGCCGAAATGCTTTTCCGCGCGCTCGGCGAGGAACTCTACGGCAAGCCCGCCACCGAAAAAAAAGGCGTTGCGGCGATAGACAGTTTAATCACGCTTCTCGGAAGAAAACCTTGGGCGTACACCGTTGTTGACGGCTCGGGCGTTTCGCGGTACAATTTGATTTCGCCCGCTCTGTTAGTCGATTTAATAAAATTTTTAAGAACCGAAAAGCCGCGCGCATACGAAAAATTAATTGCGAGTCTGCCCGTTATGGGTGTTGACGGAACATTGAAAGAACGGCACAAAAAAGGTAAGGCGTTCGGAAACGCGCGTGCAAAAACGGGAACGATGACCGCCGTCAGCGCGCTTGTCGGAATTACGAAAAATCGTTCGGGCGATACGATTTTATTCGCGATGATGATGCAAAATTTTTCGGCGTCCGTTGCAAGAATTAGATTATATCAGGATATTATAACGGAAATTCTTTCAAATTCGAGGTGAAATGAAAAAGTATTTTGAATACAAAATTTATTTCAAGCCGTTCAACATCGAATTAATCGGCGGCATTCTGTGGACGCTCGATATTTCGGGCATAACGGAAAACGAGCGTTTTCTTTCCGTCTATTCGGAAAACGAAAATCTCGAACCCGCATTAAACGAGATTTTACAGAACGCAATAAAATCGGGACTTTTGGAAAATTACGAAATCGTTTCATCTGAAATTGAAAATAAAAATTGGAACGAGGAGTGGGAAAAGAAAATCGACGTAATTGAAGTTACGGAAAATATTGTGATTAAGCCGACTTTCCGCGAATACGAAAACGCGGGAAATAAACTCGTCATTGAAATCGACCCGAAAATGTCGTTCGGAACGGGCGAGCACGAAACCACGCAACTTATGTTGCAATTACTCGAAAAATATTTGAGAAAAGGCGACAAAGTACTTGACGCGGGAAGCGGAACGGGCGTGCTTGCAATTGCCGCGGTTAAACTCGGCGCCGAAAAAGCGCTTGCTTTCGACGTTGACGAATGGTGTTATATGAACGGAATGGAAAACGCTGAACTGAACAATGCAAGCGACAAGGTGAAATTTTTACTCGGCGATATTTCGGCGGTAAGCGAAAACGATTTTGATTTGGTTCTCGCGAACATCAACACGCATATTCTTCTCGAAATAGCGGAAAATTTGGTCGAAAAAATTTCCGACGGCGGAAGGCTAATACTTTCGGGACTTTTGCGCACCGACGAAGAAAAAATTAAAAACGAATATATTTCGCTCGGATTAAAGTTAACGGACGCCAACCACAAAAACGAATGGGCGGCGCTGGTATTCGAAAAATGATTTTTACAAAAGGAAATATTGTTGCGAGCAAAATCGCTCGTTATTTTTCTTTCGAAAATTCCGAGAGGAAAATTTTTGTCGTGCCGACAAACAGAAAAGCGCGCCGATTAAAAAAGGAATTTATCTCGGCGGGAGAAAATTTTTTCAACATCGAAACTCTCGGCACGCTTGCGACGAAACTGCTCGCGGAACACAAAGCGTTTCAACCGCTCGACGATGCCGTCGGGGCGTATTTATTGGAGAAAACGGCAAATAAAATAAAGCCGAAATATTTCACGCGTTTCCGCGGCGGATTTCCGAAAGGGACGCTCGAGCGAATTAAATCCGTGATTTCGGAATACAAGCGACAAGGGATTTCGCCTGAAATTCTTTTGCAAGAAGTAAGAGAAGCGGATTTGGACGCGGGCGAAATTAACAAAGCGGAAGATATCGCTGAAATTTTTTCTCGATATTCACAAAAATGTCGCGAACTCAACGCCCTTGAAATCGGCGATATTTATTTCGATTTGCTCGCTCTTTCCGTTGCGGAATTTTCTGAAATCTTCAGAAAGGTTTTCCCGAATATAGAAACGCTTCTTCTTCGCGATTTTACGGAACTTGCCGCGTCTGAAATCGAATTGCTTAATAAAATCAGCGCTTGCGGCGTTGGCGTCGCCGTTTATTTCGATTATGAGGAAAATAATTCCGCATTGTTTGAAACGTTAGACAAAACTTTCGAAAAACTTGGCGAAGCAGGCTTTCAAAAAAATGAGAGTTCGTTCGGCGAGAAAAACGGTTTGCAAAAACACCTTGCGGAAAATCTCTTTAAGGTTACAGTAAAAACGAAGCGCGAAGCCGATAACGTTTTTATTTTTGCGGGAAGAAATACATTCGAGGAAATAGAAAACACCGCGAAGATTATCAAAGACTTGATTTCGCGCGAAAAAACACCGCCGCACAAAATCGCCGTTGTCTCCAATTTGATTTCCGAATATTCACCTCTCGTTCGAACCGTTTTCGATGAATACGGCATTCCGTTTAATTTAAGCGACAGACTTACGCTTGAAAAAGCGCCAGTGGTTAAATCGCTTCTTTCTTTGCTCGAAACGAAAAAAACGGATTTCTATTACCGCACGCTTTTTACCGCGATAAACAGCGGCTATGCGCAAGCGCTGGTTGAAAATCCTTACAACTTGCAACGCTTCGCGCAAAACCATTCGATTATTTCCGCCGAAAAAATTTGGCGGAAGCGCTTCGAGGAAATTTCCGCGAAAGCCGATTTTTCCGAACGTGAAAAACGCGAATTCGAACAAGCGCGGAACGATTTCGAACGACTTGCCTCGGCTCTTTCCGCTTTTAACGGCAAATACACTCCCGACGAGTTTGTAAAAAAACTGAAGTCGCTTGTTTTAAGACTAAACGTAACGGAAAAATTGCTTGCGATTAATTCTCGCAAAGCGGAGGAAAACATTACAGCGCTTTCCGTTTTGTTCGAAAAATTAAGCGCCGTTTTGGAACTCGTAAAACGCGATGATGAAATTGAAGAGCGGCAGAGTTTCTCTTTTTATTTCGATGTGGTTTCGTCGGTCGCAAAATGGGCGCGCTTTAATGTTAAGGAGCGTTCAGATTACGGCGTGCTTGTGACCGCCGCCGAGGAATTGCGCGGGCTTAAATTCGATTACGTTTTCTTTTGCGGATTAAACGACGGCGTTCTGCCGCTAAAATACTCGCCCGAGATTTTCTTCGCAAAAAACTTCATAACGAAGGAAGAAGAAAAACTTGCGGAGCAGAGATTTATTTTCTTCAACGTTTTCAATGCTTTCGAAAAACGCATCTATCTTTCATACGCTAAAACAAGCGATAAAACGGAACTGTCGAAATCCGTTTTTCTTGAAGATTTGGGCAAAACGATTCACGCCAAAGAAATTGAGAAAGATTTTTTTTCAAGAAAACTTTACTCGCAAAGGGAACTCCAAATTCAATTCGCTTCGAATAAAAATCTTTTTAGCGAAAAAGAGAGAAAAGAAATCGAAAGAAAAAAATCGGCTTACGAAAGCAGAAAAGAGAATGTCAAAAACGATTTTAACGGACATTTCAAAGAAGATGACGAAACCGTGTCCGAATATCTAAAACGGTTTTCGCAAAGAACTTTTTCCGTAACGCAATTCGAAAGTTATGCGGCGTGTCCGTTCAAATATTTTCTCGAAAGAATTTTAAGGCTTGAAGCGCTTGACGAACCGGAAAAGGAAATAGAACCGATTCTCATCGGGAACTTTTTACACGAGGTTTTATTCGAATTTTACACGACGCTGCGCGATAAAAAAATCGACATCGCAAGTGAAGAAGCCGAAACGCTTTTGTTTTCAATCGCAAACGATTTGTACGGGAAATACGGCTTTGACGACGAAACCTACTTTTTCGAAAAGGAAAAGTTTTTCGGCGTAAACGGAAACAAGTTCGATTCGGTTCTTTACAAATTTTTATCCGAGGAAAGAAAAAATCGAGAATTCGAACCCGCATTCTTCGAAGTTTCTTTCGGAAGAAAACTTGACGAGGCTGAAAAAACGGACAGACTGCTTTCCGTTGAAAATGCGGCAAACTTGGGCGACGTAAAACTTTCGGGGAAAATCGACAGAATAGATTTAAACGAAAACGGTTTCAAACTAATCGACTACAAATCGGGAAGAAAGGGAACGAATTTTCAATCAATAATGAACGGACTTTCGTTGCAACTTCCGATTTATATGAAAATTGTCGAAGGTTTATTACAGCGAAAAAAAGAGACTTCGGGGAAAAGTCGTCCATTGAAAATGGGCATTTACAAATTGAAATTCGGGGAAGATGATTTCGGTTTTACCGAAATTAAAAACAGAAGCAAAACTCTTGCGGAAGAGGATTTAAGAAATTTAAGCGAAATCGCCGAAAAATTTCTTATGTTTTACTTTAACGAAATTCGGAGCGGAAATTTTTCCCCTTTGGAAAATGACGCGTGCCGCTACTGCGAATTTCGTTCCGTCTGCCGTGTGGACGAGCGCGAAGAAGAAACAGTGACGAGTGACGCGTAAAAAAGGTTCACGCCGAAGACCGAATTAAGTTTTCGCGTCGCGGTTTTATTAACAACGGAAGCGCGGGCAATGTTACTTTTTCCAAACCAGTGATGCGTCGGAATATTTTTTCTCAAGTTCGCGCATCGCATCGGGATCGCCGATAATTGTAAGTTTGTCGCCTTCTTTAAGCACCGTGTTCCCTTTCGGAATTATCGAGCGTCCCGCTCTGCGAATTACCGCAATAAGCGCGTTTTCGGGAAGATGAATTTCCTTGATAGCCTTGTTAACCAACTCAGCGGTGGAATCTTTCGACGAAAGCGTAAGCGCGAGCCAACGTTCGTCGTGCAACAAGGCAAGTCTAATTTCGCTTTCGTTTTGCGCCTTCATCCAATCGTTGTAAAAACTCTCTTCTTCCACTCTGCCCGCAATTTGAGCGAGCAAGCGCAAGTGCTGCGTGGGATTGTTTTCGGGACTTACCAAAAAGAAAATCGCGTGAACAGTTTCGTTTTCCTCTTTGTCCGTAATCGGATTTACGAAATTGATTTTCACGCCTTTTTGAGCGCGAACCAAAATCAGTTCGGGTTGCATCAAGCCGTTGGTGCGGAAGTGCGGGATTGCGATCCCGTGAGTGACCGGCGTTGCGCCGATTCTTGTGCCTTCGAGAAATTGTTGCTTGATTTCATTATAGGAATGCGCGATTTTTCTTGCGAGATAATGCGCAACGTCATCAACCACATCTTCGAATTTTGCGGGTTTTTTCAAATCGATAACATAACTGCGTTCAACAATTGCGTCGAGTTGGTCTTCGGTGCGCACGCCTTTTTCTTTCATTATTCCGCGCAATTCGATTTCAAGTCCTTGGTATCTTTGTCTGCCGAGTCGTTCGAAAACGTGAAAAATCGCGCCGCTACGGTCAACTCTTTTCCTTCCGTAATATAAATACCAAAGAATGCCAAGCACCACAAGAACCGTTGAAAAAGCGAGCGGAAGAGTTCCCATTTTAAAGATGAGAAAAATCGGCGCGACAATTCCGATAATTTGCATATACGGATAAAACGGCGAGCGATAACCGGGGTCGTATTCTTCGATTTTACTTTCGCGCATAACGATAACGGCGAGACAAACGAGCGCGAACATTAGCAATTGAAACGCCGAAGCGAGTTTCGCAATTCCGAGCGGGTCGAGGAAAATCAAAACCGCAAGAATCAGCGCGACCGTAATTATTAACGCGTAAGCGGGAATGTTTTTCTTTGTCAATCGCTTAAAAACGGGCGGAACAAGATGGTCGCGGCTCATTGCAAGCGGATAGCGAGATGCGCTCAACGTTCCCGCGTTCGCCACGGAAACAAAGGCGAACAGCGCCGCCGCCGAAACCGCAAGCACGCCTATTTCGCCGAATAAAATTCGCGCCGCGTCGGCAACGGGCGTTAGGCTGCGGACAAATTCGTTCATCGGAATTACGCCGATCATTACGGCTATTGTCAATCCGTAAATTAAAATGGTCGTAAGAAAAGCGAGAAAAACTCCGAGCGGTAAATTCTTTTCGGGATTTTTCACTTCTTCGGAAAGACTTGCGATTTTCGTAATTCCGACGTAACTCACATAAACCATTCCTGTTGTTGCGAAAATTTCGTCCAAGCCGGCGTCCCAAAAGCCGCGAAAGTTGTCCAAGTCGATATGTAAAATTCCGAAGAAATCGAAGCCGATTAGCACGACCAATATTCCGACAAGCAAAACGGTTTGCAATCCGCTACTTTTTTTAGCGCCGAAATAATTGAGAATCCCGATTAATATCGCAATTGTAATGGAAATCGGTTTAATCGGCACGTCGGGTAAATAAAGCGCAATGTACGCTCCCATTCCGACAAGCGCGAAAGAGACTTTCAGAATAAGCGCAAGCCACGTTCCAATTCCGCCGACAGTTCCCCAGAGAGGTCCCAAAGTTCTGTCGAGAAAATAATAAACTCCGCCTGCGCGCGGCATTGCCGTTGCGAGTTCCAAAACGCTAAACATTGCGGGAATAAGCGGAATGGTAGCCAAAAGATAAACGAGCAACACTGTCGGTCCGACGTTACTTGCCGCAAGTCCGGGCAAAAGAAACAATCCGCCGCTGACCGTTGTGCCCGTCGCAATTGCGTAAACGCCGAAAAGCCCGATTTCCTTGTTCAGTTTTTTCTGTTTTTTAAATCGCACAATAAATTCCGTAGGGTAATTAACAATGTGTAAAGATAAAGAAAATTAGCATTATACGAACTGAAAAAATAACGTAAAAACTTTTGTTGCGCACGGCGAAAAAGCGACGGCGAAAATTTCCCACAAAGAGTGCTAACGAGGAAAAAAGAATAAAAAAGCGCCCGCAAAGGACGCTTGAAAAGAGTTGAATTGAAACTGTTAACATCAAACTTGCGGCTGTTGTTCGAATTCCTCTTGCGGTTTCGGAATTCGTTTTATCAGGTTCAAAATAAAGACTACATTCTCCACAAGTTGTTTCAAATCGCCGTTGTTTTCGAAAACGAAATCCGATTTCCCCGCTTTTTCGTTTTCGGGCATTTGGCTTTCCATTCTTTTTCTCACTTCTTCTTCGGTAACTCCGTCGCGTTCCATAACGCGTTTAATACGCGTTTCTTCGTCGGCTGTAACCGCGAAAATATAATCGAACAATTTCGGCATTTTCGCTTCGAACAAAAGAGCCGATTCGACGGCAACGATATCTTTTTCTTTCAGTTCGCTTTCCATAAGCAAACCGAGTTCGGCGATTACCGCGGGATGAACGATTTCCTCCAATCCTTCTTTCAAATCGGGATTGTTAAAAATCATTTCCGCGATTAATTTGGTGTTAAGTTCTCCGTCGATATACGCATCTTCGCCGAAAAGTTCGATTATTGCGCTTCGTATCTCCTCATCGTTTGTCATCAAATCTTTCGCCACTTGGTCGGCATCGAAAACGGTAATTCCGTTTTTGCGAAAGATTTCTGCGACAGTGGATTTCCCCCCGCCGATGCCGCCCGTGATTCCTATCTTGATTTTTTCAGCCATATCTCCACTTATTTATTTTGCGTATGCTATTTTTCGTACTTCTCTGATAACGGTTACTTTGATTTGTCCGGGATATTCCAATTCGTCTTGAATTTTCTGCGCGATATCGTAAGCAAGTTGATCGGAAAATTCGTCGTCGATTTTATCGGGTTCAACCACCACGCGAATTTCGCGTCCCGCTTGAATTGCGTAGGTTTTCGCCACGCCGTCGAACGAATTGGCGAGATTTTCCAAATTCTGCAAACGCGCAACGTAACTTTCGAGCGATTCGCGTCTTGCGCCGGGACGCGCTCCGCTTATTGCGTCGGCGGCTTGAACCAACGGCGCAATTGCCGTTTCCATTTCCACGTCTTCGTGGTGACTTGCAATGGCGTTGACAACCGCGGGATGTTCTTTGAATTTCTTTGCGAGTTCCGCGCCAAGCAATGCGTGCGGACCTTCGACGCTTTTATCCACGGTTTTACCGATATCGTGCAAAAGTCCCGCGCGTTTTGCAAGTTTTACGTCCAAACCGAGTTCAGCCGCCATAAAGCCCGTTAAATAAGCCACTTCGATGCTGTGCTGCAAAAGATTCTGTCCGTAACTTGAACGATATTTCATCTTTCCGATATGTTTAATCAATTCGGGATGAACGCCGTGAATTCCGAGTTGGATAATCGTATTTTCGCCTTCTTTGTAAATTTCGTCTTCAAGTTCCTCTTTGACTTTCTCAACCACTTCCTCAATGCGCGCGGGGTGAATACGTCCGTCGGCAATCAAGCGTTCGAGCGCAATGCGCGCGATTTCGCGTCTGTATTGGTCGAAGCCCGAAAGGATAACCGCTTCAGGCGTATCGTCAACAATCACGTCGATACCCGTTGCCGCTTCGAACGCGCGGATATTTCTTCCTTCGCGCCCGATAATGCGCCCTTTCATATCGTCGCTTTGAATTTGCACAACCGAAATTGTCGTTTCAACGGAGTGATCGACCGCGGTTCTTTGGATTGCGCTCACCACGATTTTTTGCGCTTCTTTCCGCGCTTCGGCTTTCGCTTGGTCGCGAATTTCGCGGACATATTGTTGCGCTTCTGTTTTCGCTTGCTCTTTCATATTTTCAATGAGCATTTGCTTCGCTTCTTCTTCCGTCAATTGCGCAATTTTCTCCAAGCGCGTATTTTGTTCTTTGAGCAAAGCCTCCAACTTTTGGTTTTTTCTTTCAACCTGCTCTTGTTTGATTCTCAGGCTTTCTTCGATTTCCTGCAACTCCTTTTCGCGAACTTTTACGAATTCGAGTTTTCGTTCGAGACCTTCTTCGCGCTTGTCGAGTTGTTTTTCATAATTTTGAAGTTTTTGACGACGTGTATTTACTTCGTTGTCGAACTCTTGTTTTTTTCGTAGCCATTCGTCCTTTACTTCGAGAAGTTTTTCTTTTTTAAGATTTTTAGCCTCTTTTTGCGCGTCTTGAATAATTCTTTCGCTTTCCTCTTTCGCGCGTTCGATGCTTGTTTTCCCAATTTTGGAATTCAGCGCCCATCCTATACCGAAAGCAACAACCGCCGTTCCTAAAACAATTAATAATTCCACCATATCCATATTTCCTCCGTAACAGAAATTTTAAGTCCGCGCCGCCGGTCGGATTTTCGTCAGAAGAACCTCTTCATAGACAATGTGGGAAATTGCCCGACGCTTTTTACTTCCACCGGTTCGGAAAATCCGAACATCCCGCCGAGACGGGATTGAGGCCTGTAATACGCGCCGCGAGTCAATAACCCTTTAATTTGTTTGTTCGTTCTTCATTTGAAAGAACCGACAAGCGCGGATAAATCCTACTTAGATGGGTCTGCCGAAATGTCTTTTTCGGTGATAAGAAGCCTTAACTTTTTTATTCTGTCGGTCGCTTGTATGCTATATTCTCTATACTTATTTTTCACCACAAACAAATCCGAAGCAATATTCAACGCCGCAAGGACGGCTATTGTTTCGTTAGTTTGCTCCGGCATCTCATTCTTCATATCGCTCATCAAATCGTTAACATAATCGGCTAATTCCTTAGCCATATCTTCGTTTTCAACAAGTAGCGAATAATCTTTTCCGAAAATGTTTATTTTCAGCTTCTTCTTAGACATTTGGCACAACCATAAATCACTATTTCAAATGATAATCAATTCTTGCAATCAATTCGTCAATCTTACTTTTCAGCGTCTCTTTATCTTCCGCGCTTAATTTTAGTTTCGACGAATCGGGAATTTTCTTTTCCAATTGATTAAGCGTTTCTTTTAATACTTCGTTTTCTTTTGAAAGTTTCAGATTTTCTTCTTTCAATTTTTCTATTTCTTCCTTGTAATCGGCGTTTTTCTGCAAAAGAGCGTAAACGCTTTGTTCAAGGGCTTTTAATTCTTCTATGAATTCGGAATATTGCTTTTCCATTATCCTCTTAGTTCCGCGTTTAACTCTTTTTTAACAAGTTCTATCGCCGACCAAAAATCCTTGTCAACTTCTTCTTCGGTCAGCGTTCTTGTATTATCGTAATATTCCAATTCAAAAGCAAGACTTTTTTTATTCTTGCCGAGCGTATCGCTTTCAAAAATATCAAATAATCTGATATTTTTCAACAAGCGCGAACTTCCTTTTTTGATTACCGCCGCAACCTCTTCCGCGTCGATTGTTTTATCCACAACGAACGCCATATCGCGATAAACTTTCGGGAAGCGCAAAATTTCCTTGAACGCCTTTTTCTTTTCCGGCTTCGGCAAGTCGCTTACGTTAAGTTCCAAAGCGAAAACGTCCTGCTTAATGTCGAATTCTTTCAGCAAATCCGATTTTAGTTTTCCGCCGAAACCGATTTCTTTATTTTGAACCTTAACCGAAATTCCGTATTCGTAAAATTTATCGGGCGATTTTTTGTATTCCAAAACGTATTTTTTCGTTCCGTAATATTTAAGAAGAAATTCTTCAATGTCGCCTTTCAAATCGTAATAATCGAATTTTACGGGATTTGTAAACCACTCTTTTTCGAATTTATTGCCCGTTACGGCTATCAACAGCGCTTCGTTTTCCTTGAAATCGTCGAACGATTCTATTTTTTCGTTAATTTTATTGAATACGTGTCCGAGTTCGAACAATTTCAAATTTTTCTCTTGCACCTTAATATTGCGCGAAATCGTCTGCAACATTCCGGGTAAAAGCGACGTGCGCGGATTTGTCATTTCGGCGCTTTGCGGATTAAGAACCGAAATCGGGTTTCCGAATTGCGCCGCGAGTTTTTCGTTCAAAAGCGAATTCGTAATTATTTCGCGGTAGCCGAGTCCGACAAGCAAATCGCGAATTTTCTCTTTTTCCGCGGTTTCGTCAACTTTTACGCTCAAAGTTACGTTCACGTGCGTAACTTCCGCAATTTTGTCGTAGCCGTAAATTCGCGCAACTTCTTCAATCAAATCTATTTCGCGTTCCAAGTCGTGACGGAACGCGGGAATTTCAACGAGCAAATCGTTTTCGTTCGTTTCGATTATTCGAAGTTCGAGCCGCGTCAGAATATCGCGAACGGTTTGCGGCGCAACTTCGTAACCGAGAATTTTATTCACTCTTTCATAACGTAATTTTATTTTCTTTCGAACGAACGGTTTCGGGTAAACGTCGATTGCACCTTTTAGAATTACTCCGCCGCCGAGTTCGGCAATCAATTGAGCCGCGCGCGTCGCCGCCCAAACCGTAATTTCGGGATTTGTTCCGCGTTCGAATCTATACGACGAATCCGTCGAAAGTCCGAGTTTTTTCGATGTTTTTCTGATTGACGAAGGATTGAAAAACGCGCTTTCGATTAAAATATCTTTCGTGTTTTCGGTTACTTCGCTGTTTTCTCCGCCCATTACTCCGGCGATTGCGACCGGTTTTTCGGCGTCGCAAATCATCAGAGTTTCGGCGTCGAGTTCGCGCTCTTTCGAATCGAGAGTAACGAACTTTTCGCCGTCGGACGCATTGCGCACAACGATTTTCTTTCCGCTCAACATATCCAAATCGAACGCGTGTAGCGGTTGCCCGACTTCGTAAAGCACGAAATTCGTAACGTCAACCACATTATTTATCGGACGCAAGCCGACCGCGGTCAAGCGCTCTTTCAGCCAATCGGGCGATTCTTTTATCGTAACGCCTTTTACGACGCGTGCGGAATAGCGCGGACAATCTTCCGTGTTTTGAATTTCCACGCTTGCAACGCTTTCGGCTTCTTCTTCGCTTTCGTCAATGGCGATTTCGGGATATTTCACTTCCTTCCCGAAAAGCGCCGCCAAATCGCGCGCCACTCCGATATGGCTCAAAGCGTCCGCTCTGTTCGGCGTAATCGCCACTTCGAGAATTACGTCATCCATTCCGAAAACCTCCGCAATCGGTTTTCCGACGGGGGTTTTTTCGTCAAGAACCAAAATTCCCGAATGGTCGTCGTTAATTTCGAGTTCTTTACCCGAGCAAATCATTCCTTCGGAAACAACGCCGCGGAGTTTCGCTTTTTTGAGTTTAAATCCGCCTTCCGGAATTACCGCGCCGACTTTCGCGAACGCGACTTTTTGTCCTTTCGCCACGTTCGGCGCGCCGCAAACAACGTTGTAAACGTTTTCGCCGTCGTTTACCTTGCACACCGAAAGTTTGTCGGCGTTCGGATGTTTTTCGCTTTCTTCCACGTAACCGACGACGATGTTTTCGTATTTTCCGCGCAAGTCGGAAACTTCATCGACTTCAAGTCCGCTTGCCGTCAGCTTTTCGATAATTTCATCGACCGAAACGTCGCTTAAATCTATGTAATCGTTCAACCACTTAATCGAAAGTAGCAATTTTCAAACCCCGTTAAAATTGTTCCAAAAATCGTTTGTCGTTATCAAAGAAAATTCTTATATCGTCGATGCCGTATTTCAGCATCGTCATTCTTTCAATTCCCAAACCGAACGCATAGCCCGTGTATTTTTCAGAATCTATTCCGTTGAATTCGAGCACGTTCGGGTCAACCATTCCGCAACCGAGAATTTCGAGCCAACGCCCTTCCTTGCCCGCGGGTTCCCACCAAATATCGACTTCCGCGCTCGGTTCCGTAAATGGAAAGAAACTCGGACGAAAACGATATTTGACGTCCGCGCCGAAAAACTCGCGCGCGAAGGAAACGAGCGTTCCTACAAGTTCGGCGAAAGTTACGTTTTCGTCGATATACAAGCCTTCGACTTGATGAAATAAACAATAACTTTTCGCGCTAATCGCTTCGTTTCTGTAAACTTTGCCGGGAATAATCGCGCGAATCGGCAAATCGGTGCTTTGCATCAAACGCGCTTGCACGGGCGAAGTGTGGGTTCTGAGCAAAAATTTATCGTTAATGAAAAACGTATCTTGCATATCGCGCGCCGGATGGTCGGGCGGAAAATTCAACGCTTCGAAATTGTAATAATCCGATTCGAGTTCGGGTCCTTCGTGAATTGAAAATCCGAGCGTGCGGAAAATGCTTTTGATTTCGCGAAGCGTTTGCGTAAGCAAGTGGTAAGAACCGAGTTCGCGCTTTTTGCCGGGCAAAGTCAAATCAATGTAATTCTTCGAACTTTCGGCGGCGCTTTTGATTTCGCTTTGTTTCGCCTTGAACAATTCGTTAAGTTCGTTTTTAACTTTGTTTAAAAATTGTCCCACTTTCGGCTTTTCCTCGCGCGGTAGAGCGCGAAACTCGTCGAAAAGTCGCGTGAACTCGCCTTTTTTACTAAAATATTTTATGCGCAATTCTTCCGCCGCTTTGCTCGTTGCAACTTGCGCAATCGCTTCTTTTATCTCTTTTTCTAATTTTTCGATTTTATCGATCATTTTCAATCTGCAATTTTTTTAATTCAACGGCGCAAAGGCTAAATATCGATTTCTCAACCTTAGCCTCAACCTTAACCTTAACAATAAAAATTCCCTCGCGAGAATAACGAATCAAAACAAAGCGCTATTCTCGGAGGGAAAAAATCAGCTGTTAACGTATTTTACGATTTCCGCGAACGCTTGCGGATTTTCCACGGCAAGGCTTGCCAACATTTTTCTGTTGACCGTAACGCCTTTTTTGTGCATCGCGTTAATTAATCTCGAATAACTTGTTCCGTTTTCTCTTGCGGCTGCGTTGATTCTTTGAATCCACAACCTTCTGAACTCGCGTTTTTTGGTTTTTCTGTGGGCGTAAGCATGTTGGAGTCCTTTTTCCACGCTTCCTTTGGCAACGGTGTAAACCTTGCTGCGCGAGCCCCAGTAACCTTTTGCTTGCTTCAAGATTTTTTTACGTTTTTCTCTCGAAGCAACTCGATTATTTGTTTTTGGCATCGTTCTACCTCGCTACTTTTGAATCATGATTTTTACTCGTTTAGAATCGGCGGCGGAAACAAGCGTCGCTTTACGCAAGTTTCTCTTCCTTTTTCTCGTTTTGGACGTCAGGATATGAGACTTGTACGCTTTGTGTCTCTTGATTTTTCCCGAGCCCGTAACCTTAAAGGTTTTTGCCGCACCGCGATTACTTTTCATTTTTGGCATAACATTAACCCTATCTTTTTGATTTTTTATTTTTTTTAGGAACTACGATTGCATGCATTATTCTACCTTCGGCTTTAATGGATTGTTCCACCTTTCCGTAATCGGAAAGTCCGTCAAGAAAGCGTTCGAGCAGTTGCTTGCCGTAGTCCATATACGCTAATTCTCTTCCTTTGAAAAAAACACTCACTTTCACCTTGTTGCCGTCTTCCAAAAATCCGATTGCATGGCGCAATTTGAAGTTAAAATCGTGCGTATCCGTATTCGGATGCAATCTGATTTCTTTAAGAACAGTAACATGTTGATTTTTCTTTTGCAGTTTTTCGCGTTTCTGCTGTTCGTAAACAAATTTACCGTAATCGATAATTTTACATACAGGCGGCTCGGCTTTAGGCGCGATTTCCACCAAATCAAGTTCCAATTCTCTGGCTCTCGCCAGGGCTTCTTTCGTTGAAACAATCCCGACTTGTTCGCCGGTTTCGTTAATCAATCTGATTTTAGGAACGGTAATTTCCTCGTTAACACGGTAATTAATTTTAGCGATACTTTCCTCCTGAATTAATGAATAACTTTATTTGCAATCTCTTCCGAAATATCGGAAACAAATTTTTCAAGCGCAACAACGCCTTTGTCGCCTTCTTTGTGTTTACGAACCGAAACGGCATTGTCGTTCATTTCTTTTTCGCCTACAATTAGCATGTAAGGAACTTTTTGAGTTTCCCAGTCGCGTATTTTGTAGCCGATTTTTTCATTGCGTTCGTCAAGCGATACGCGGATACGATACTTTTTCAATTCGTCGCGAACTTTTTTCGCATAATCCATGAAATTTTGCGAAACAGGAATTACCGCAACTTGCACGGGCGCAAGCCAAACGGGAAACGCTCCGCCGAAATGCTCGATGATAACGCCGAAAAATCTTTCGAGCGAGCCGAGCAACGCGCGGTGAACCATAAACGGACGGTGCTCTTTTCCGTCTTCGCCCACGTAAGTCATATCAAAACGTTCGGGCAAATTGAAATCGAATTGTATCGTGCTCATCTGCCATTCGCGATTAAGAGCGTCTTTTACTTTAATATCGATTTTCGGACCGTAAAACGCACCGCCGCCTTCGTCTATTTCATATTTCAAACCTTCGCGATTCAACGCATTTATTAACGAAGCGGTCGCTTTTTCCCACAACTCATCGTTACCCGTCGCTTTTTCGGGACGCGTGGAAACGTAGAATTTCAAATTTTCGAATCCGAACGATTTCCAAATGAACAACGAAAATCTTATTACTTCGATAATTTCATCTTCAATTTGTTCGTGCGTGCAAAAGATATGAGCATCGTCTTGCGTAAAACCGCGTACGCGCAAAAGTCCGTGCAACACGCCGCTTTTTTCGTATCTGTAAACCGTTCCGAGTTCCGCCCAGCGCAAAGGCAAATCGCGATAAGAGCGCAATTTCGATTTGTAAATCATAATATGGAACGGACAATTCATCGGTTTTACGTAATAATCTTGTTCGTCTATTTGCATCGGCGCGAACATATTTTCTTTGAAATGATTCAAATGTCCGCTTGTTTCCCAAAGCCAACTTTTCCCCACGTGCGGCGTGTAAAGAAGTTCGTAGCCCGCATCGAAATGCGCTTCTTTCCAAAAGTTTTCTATTTCGTTGCGAATTCTTGCGCCTTTCGGATGCCAATAAATAAGTCCCGCGCCCGCTTCTTCGTGAATACTGAATAAATCGAGTTGCTTCCCGAGTTTTCTGTGGTCGCGTTTTTTCGCTTCTTCGAGCAATTCGAGATATTCGTCGAGCATTTTCTTTTTCGGGAAAGAAACGCCGTAAATGCGTTGCATTCTCTCCCGTTTTTCGTCGCCGCGCCAATACGAGCCGGAAAGATTTAACAATTTCACGTATTTGATTTTTCCCGTTGAAGGCACGTGCGGTCCGCGACACAAGTCGGTGAAATCGCCTTCTTTATATATGCTGATTGTTACGTCGTCTTCGTCGAGTTCGCTTAAAATTTCGAGTTTGTAATTATCCCCTTTTTCAGCGAAGAAATTTACGGCGTCTTGTTTCTTCAATTCCACGCGTTCGAAAGGTTCGTCGCGCTTTGCGATTTCAAGCATCTTCTCTTCGATTTTTCGCAAATCGTCTTCGCTCAATTGCGTGTTGATGTCAATATCGTAATAAAAGCCCGTTTCTATTGCGGGACCAACGCCGAATTTCGCTTCGGGATAAAGTTCTTGAATTGCGTGAGCCATTAAGTGCGAAGTGGAATGCCAGTAAGTTTCCTTTCCTTCCGGGTCGTTAAAGGTAAGAATGGCGACTTCCGCGTCGTCGTTCAACTTTGTGCGCAAATCGACAAGTTTGCCGTTGACTTTCGCAACCAACGCTTCTTTCGCCAAACGCGGAGAAATCGCTTCGGCAATTTCCGCAGGCGTTACGCCTTTTTCGAATTCCCGAACGCTTCCGTCGGGAAAAGTTATTTTTATTTTTTCCATCTTTTTTCTTCTGTCGTAGGGGATTTCACAGCGCGTGCTGTTTCGTCCGCCTTTGCATTTTACTTTGTTAAAAATATTTTTTTAGAAAGTAGCGTTTTGCATTTTTTGCAAAGGGCTTTTCCGCATAAAATAAAAATCGGAGTTTCCCCCGATTCCTTTTTTGTGGGTTCTAGAGGATTCGAACCTCTGGCCTTCTGCACGTCAAGCAGACGCTCTAACCAACTGAGCTAAGAACCCGTTCGCTTGTCTTTTTCAAAATAAAAAGGTTGTACCGAGGGCCGGACTCGAACCGGCACGGGAGAAAACTCCCACAGGATTTTAAGTCCTGTGCGTCTACCAATTCCGCCACCCCGGCAAACCGAACTGCAAATATAACAAGAACTCACAAATAAAACAACGAACAAATACGTTCTTTTGCGGAGGGGGAGGGATTCGAACCCCCGGAGCCCGCAAGGACTCAACGGTTTTCAAGACCGCCGCATTCAACCACTCTGCCACCCCTCCAATCTCTCAAAAGAACAAAATTCAGAGCCTTAAAAATAACCAATTATTCTTTTTTGGCAAATTCTAAAAGCGCGCTTAAAGTTCGGCGAAAATTCCCGAGAAAGAATTTCATCGCATTATCGTAAAAATTCGTTCCGATGTTATATTAACGAGGAAAATTTGCGAAAAATTTTTACAACGCGTAATTGATAACGAAAAATCCGCCGATTAAAAGCACGGTGAAAAGTAACGCGAGCCAATCGAAATATTTATCGATAAATTCGCGTATCGGTTCGCCGAATTTCCAAATTAATCCCGCAACGAGGAAAAAGCGCGCGGAACGGCTTACAATCGAAGCGAGCAAAAACATCGGGAAATTAACGGCGAAAGCGCCGCCGCTGATTGTAAAAACTTTGTACGGTATCGGCGTGAAGCCGGCAGTGAAAACAATCCAAAAGTTCCATTTGTCGTAAAGCGCTTTAACGTCGAAGAAAACTTTTTCGTCGAATCCGGGAATGTTGTTGTAAAAGAAATGCGCAATTGACGAAAATTCACCCGGCGCGTTCCACCAAAGAAAATGTCCTATGGCGTAACCGAAAATTGCGCCGAGCACCGAACCGAGAGCCGTAATCGCCGCAAAGCGAAAAGATTTTTCGCGCGAACCGAGAGCAAGCGCAATAAGCAATGCATCCGGCGGTATCGGGAAAAAAGAGGATTCCGCAAACGCGAGAAAAAACAACGCCCACGCGCCGTACGGCGATTCCGCCCAACTCAAAACCCAATCGTAAAGTTTTCTTACCCACTTCATAAACAGAAAAATCCTTTCGCTTTATTTGATGTAATTATTCCGCCGTTTTAACGCTTGCGAAATTTAATTAAAAATCTTTTTCGCAAAGTCGTACAGCGCTTTGTTAACCGCGTTCGGTTGCTCCAAATTGGAAAGATGTCCTGCGTTTTCGATTAAATGAAATTCCGCATCGGGAATCGTTTCCGCAATTTTTTTCATTGATTCGGGCGGAGTGAGCGCGTCGTGTTCGCCGCAAATAACCGCGACGGGGATTTTAATTTTCGCAAGATTTTCAGTCGTGTCGGTTCTGCTTACCATTGCAAGGAGCGCGCCTTTAACTCCCGCGGGATTTTGCGAAGTCGCAATTTCGAGCGCTTTTTCGTATCCGGGATTTTCGTCTTCAATCGATTTTTCCGCGACGCAATTTTTAACGAAATTTTCCGCAAACGGACGCAAGCCCTTTTCGTTTATTTCTTTTATCGCGGCGGCGCGTTTGAGTTTGCCTGCGTTGTCGTCCGCTTCGGTTCGCGTATCCATTAAAACGGCGGCTGAAAATTTCTCTTCCGCTTTTTCGAGCGCACGGAAAATTATGTAACCGCCCATCGAAAGTCCGCAAACCATCGGCTTATCCAGCCCGATTGTGTCAACAAGGTTAATTAAATCGTCCGCGTATTGCTCCATTGTGTATTGCCCGTCACCGATTTCGCTTTCGCCGAAACCGCGCACGTCGTAAGTCGCTACGTAAAATTCCTTTGCGAGAAAATCAACTTGTTTACGCCACATTCTTCTGTCGTGCGGGAACGCGTGAACGAATATCACCGCGGGATTGTTTTTATCGCCTTCGAGATAAACCGCCAAATCGTTAACTTTTATTTTCATTTCTCCCTCCCGTTATTTGCAAAGATGATAAAGTTTTTCAAGCGCTTTGCTTTCGCCTATGGCAATTAATTTATCGCCCGCATTTAGAACCGTTTTAGCGTTCGGATTGTAAAGAAATTTTCCGTCGCTTTTGTAAATGGCGATTACGATAATATTCAGTTCGCTGCGGATTGGCGAATCGAGCAGAGTTTTCCCCGCAAGCGTGGATTGCGCTCCGATTTCGATTTCTTCAAGACTTATCGTAACGTTCTTGTCGCGCGCAACGCCGTCGATGAAATCGAAAACTTTCGGACGCAAAAGAACTTGCGTAATTCTTGAGGCGCTGATTTCATACGTTTCGATAATTCTGTCGGCGCCCGCTTTCTGCAACTTAGGCGTTGCGGTTTCGTCCATCGAACGCGTAACGACAAATAAATTCGGGTTCATCTGTTTTGCAGAAAGAATTGTGAAAACATTTTCCGCATCGGTTTTCAGAACCGAAGCCAAAGCGTGAGCGCGCTCCGTTCCTGCTTTTTTCAGCACTTCGTCTTGCGTGGCGTCGCCGTGAACAAAAAGGAATTTGCGATCTTGAAGTTCTTCAATCTTCTCATCGTCAATTTCTATTACGACGAACGTCTTTTTGTTTTTTACAAGAGCATCGCAAATGTTTTTACCTATTCTTCCGTAACCGCAAATGATATAGTGGTCGGACAAATTTTCGACTTTTTTGTCCATTCTTCTTCTCCTAAAAAATTGATTTTCCAAAACGAGTTGCGCAAAACGTCCCGCCGTGTAAGTGATGGTTACGACGCCACCGAAAATAAGAAAAATCGTCAGTATGCGCCCCGCGGGAGTTAGCGGTTTGACTTCCATAAATCCCGTGGTGGTTATCGTAATAATCGTCATATAAACGGCATCGAGAAAAGAATAATT
>CAYZMW010000104.1:0-4018 GCA_964479645.1 uncultured Melioribacter sp.
GATAAAATCAAATTTTACGATTATCCCGAAAAATCAATTCTGAAACTTTACGATGAAATTTTGCGGGATAAAAACAATCACGGCGTGGAAAAAGCCCGCGCCATTTTGTATCACGGAAGATTTTATCGCGGTTCGAACAAAAAAGTGAAAAATATTATCGACGAATTCAATATGAATATCGCCAAAACGATACGCGCGCCGAAAACTTACAGAAAAATTTTCGTCGTTCCCGTTACCGACAATCCGCAAGGCAAAAACGAGTACAAGTTCCGCGTGCAACTGAAAATTCCGACGGAAGCGAAATTTCCCGTTTACGAAATCAATATCAAACTGCCGAAAGAGATTGCGAAAAATGCGGCGAACGAAAAATGGTACGATAAAATCACACTCGACGGAAAAATTATCAAAAACGAAGGACGCATAAAAATAATTGCGCCGAGCGCGGAAAACAATTACGAATGTAAAATTTCGCCGGTGCAAACGGATGTTACGGGTCGAAACATTTTGGAAGTTTCTTTCACGTTTCCGTCTTATAAGGTTTACGAAATCAGCGTAATGGCGCAAAAACCGATAATCAGAAAAAATTAGGTGCGTTATGAATAAAAGACAAATCTTAATAGGACTTGCGGTAATCGCGCTCGCCGCGCTCGTTTATCTTTTTACTCGCGGCAACGATTTGGAAGGCAAAATCGTCATTCCGTACATCGGTCACCAAAAACCGCTTATCGACCCCCATTTGCCCGACGCGAATTCGCTTTCGGATAAACTCGACGAAGTGGAATTTGACGGACTTTTCAACGTTTCGTCCAATCCGAGCGGAATTACATACGAAGACGGACTCGGAACGTTGCTCGGTATCGACGAAAACGACGTCGTTTCGGTTCGCTTGCGCACCGATGCGAAATGGTCGGACAGTTACAAAATAATAATCGACGACGAACCGAAAACCGAAGAAGCGAAAGCGAATTATTTTTCCGCTGAAGATGTCGCCTTTACATTGCGCCGTATCGAATTTCTCGGAAGTCTTTCGCCCGACTACATCCTCGTTTCGCAAGCGTTGAAGTATATAGGCTTCAAAGGTCCAGACAAAGATAACGTTATCAGATTTCAATTCAAGCACGATAGAATTTGGACGGACGCGGATATTAAGGAAGTCCTTTCTTTTAAGATACTTCCGCATACCGCGGATGTAAACGCATTGAATTATTACGTCGGAACGGGTCCCTACCTTTCGGTTCCGCAAAAAAACGGCGTGCCTAATTTCGTAAAAAATCCCGAACGCGGCGCTTTTATTCCGCAAATCATTCTCAAACCTTTTGTGGATAACAGCACGTTTACAACCGAATTGCGAAACAATTCGATAAACGTACTTTTGCAAACGCCTTTCGGAAGCGTTTCGCCCGTGCTTGAAAAGAAAAAGGAATTTTTTGCGAAACCGAGTTTAAGCACAACGTTTTTCGCAATTCTTTTCAATACGAAAAGATTGAACCTCGAACAGCGTAAAGCGTTGCGCGCCGTGCTGAATAACAGAAAAATTCTGAACGCTTTTTACAAGGTCGGAACACCGCAGCAACGCGAAATAATCAATTGGAAAGGCGAGAGAAACGATTACGCCGCGCTTCTCAATTACAGCGTTTTTCCTTCTACGAGTTATTATGTGGAGGAAGAAATCGTTGCGCCGCAAAAAGGAGACGAGAAGGCTAACTTGCAATCGCTTCCCGACAGCGTGAAAATAGTCGCTTGCGTAAATTACGGTTATCGCGCCGAGTATGAAGATTTAATTGAAATTTTAAATTCGCCCGCTGTTTCGCAAGGGAAAATTTTCGCCAAAGCGGTGAAGAACGATGAAATTAAGAAACAAAATTACGATGCGTTGCTCGTCGCTTTTACCGGTTACCGCAGTAATTTTCTATTCGACGCTTACGACGTCTTTTTGCGCGAACCCGATTTGGCTGTTAGAAAAATCAATTTGAAAACCGATGAAAAAGGGAACGTTTTGCCCGCTTCGATGACGACGCAAAACAACTTTTTCGCGCTCGACGCCGAAAAAGACGCTGACGCGGAAAAACTTCTCGAATACGTTTACGGATTTATGTCAACGCGCGAAATCGGAGATAAGCAAGCCTACGCGCAGTTAATAGACGAAACCGAACACGAACTCGCTCTCGGCAAGTGGCTCTTTTCTCTGCCTTCGCTCGCTTATTTTTCGACGCAATTCGACAGCGCAAGCATAAATCTTTACGGCGTTTCGTCGCAACTTTCCACGATTGAGAAATGGCGCGAAAAAGAGAAATAAAAATCGCGCTTATTTTTCTTTTCGGGATAATTCTCGCCGCCGATATTTTCCCGAAAGATTTCAAATCGGGCGAAATTCTTTTGTTTGAGAAGCCGCAAAACCTCGCGCTTTATGATAAATACAAGCGCGAACTCGACGCTGAATCAAAAGCGAAGATTGCGCCGTTTCAGCCTTTTTTTGTGCGCGGCTACGATGAAAATTCGCCTCTTCAACTTTATCTCGAATGCGAAACAAACGGAAACGTAATATTTATCGGAATGAAATCGCGCGAACGATTCGTAACACGCGGCGATATCGGACGGCTTCGCGTGTTAAGAGATTTTAAAAAAGTAAGCGGTAAAAAAATCGACGCGCGTAAACTCGCGAAGGTGAGATTTTTATCTTTTCGTACGGGAAAAGAAAAAACTGCAAGCACGCGCGCGGGCATAAAACCGATTGCAACAAAAGGTTCGCGTTGTTTGGTGAAGGTCGGAGGCGAATACGGACTTGCAACGATAAGCGAAAAATACTTTGTATCATCTGCGGAAAACGAAAGTGACGCGAAACTTACGCGCGAAATTTTAGATGAAGTTGAAAAATATTTTAATAATGCCAATCTGAAACTCGAAAAAGTTTACCAAGCCTTAAATACGAAAGAAAATCAAAATATTAGTCCGCCGAAGTGGAAAAAAATAAGCGATTACAATTATCGTTTCGAAAACGGAAATTTGCAAAACTTCACGAACGTTAAGAATTATCTGCTCTCGAAAATCAATCTTTTGCTGTTGGATTTAAATTACAAGGCAATCGCAAAAGAAAACGAAATAAAAATTGTTGAGGATTAAGGGAGATTTCACGTTTTTATAATTCTTTCCCTCCGATTTAAATTTGCAAATAACGATTGGTTTTCGGCAAATAATTAAGTTGGAAAAATCAATTCCAAAAACAAAAATTAAATAGCGTTCGGTGAATTGAGGTTAAGGTTGAAAAAACAAAAAAGTTCGGAAATAAATGTAGAGACGCGCTAAAGCGCGTCTCATCAGTGAATAGTTAACAATGAACAGTGAACAATTTCCCCGATGCCGTCCGTCATTGTTTTCCCGTCAAACACCGTCAGTCATTGGGAGCCCCGCCGCGCACCGTCTGTCATCGCGCCCCCCCAACGGCGGGTGAAGCAATCTATCGGTTTATCAGCAAAGACTATTCAGCGCACGGCACTACGGATTGCTTCGTCGTTTTTGCTTGCGCAAAAATCTCCTCGCAAGGACCGAAAATTTCGCGTCATTGCGAGCGTCCACGCCGTGCGGGGACGCGTGGCAATCTGTCAAATTTTCAGCAAAAGATTATTCCGCGCTCGGCACGGCAGATTCCTTCGTTCCGCCAAAGGCGGGACTCGGAATGACTGTGTTTGTTCGGTTTGGCACAGTAGTGTAACAGATTGCTTCGTCAACCCGCCGAAGGCGGGTTCGCGAAGACGCGAGATTTTTTAATCCGCGGAAATCCTAGAAAATCAGTGTTATCCGTGTTTTATTTCAATAAAAGAGGCGCGCTGTCGCACGCCTCTACATTTATCTCCGTATTTTTTCTCTCAACCTTAACCTTAGCCTCAACCTCAATTTACTGAACGCTGTACGCTTGGCGCTGAACGCTATTTACTATGCGTCAAGTTTTTGATGCCGTGAAATTTTTCCTTCCACCATATACATTACATCTTCGGCGATGTTCGTGGAATGGTCCGCTATG
>CAYZMW010000105.1:0-8978 GCA_964479645.1 uncultured Melioribacter sp.
CTGTTCATTGTTAACTGTTCACTGAGAAACACTGCTGAGTGCTAATAAATATTTGTAATTGGATTTGAGTTTTCCGTCGCAATTGAAACTTGGGACTCGTAATTAAATTCCGTTAAGGTTTTCACATCGGATTTTCTTATTTTACTTTTTAATTTTCATTTGAAATTAATAAAAGGAGTTTGTGATGAAAAAGATAAATATTACGGTTTTAGTCGCCTTTTTATTAATGTTTTACGCAAATGCGTTCGCGCAAGACAAGGGGCATATGACGGTTTACAAGAATGAATTTTGGGAGCGAATTAAAAAAAGCATTGAAGAGTTTAATGCGAAGCCGAAAGAAAAGAAAAAAGTTTTTCGCATGGATTTTACGGGGAAGAAATATCCCACGGACATTGAAAAATATAAACAAGTTTGGCATCTCTCGCCTATTTCCCAAGGAAATACAGGAACGTGCTGGTCGTTTTCCACCACGTCGTTTTATGAATCGGAGGCGAAAAGATTACACGGCGTAGAGGTTCGTCTTTCTCCCATTTGGACGGCGTATTGGGAATACGTGGAAAAAGCGCGGCGATTTGTTCAAAAGCGCGGCAATTCTCTTTTCGCTCAAGGTTCGGAAGGAAACGCGGTCGCTCGAATTTGGAAAAAATACGGCGTCGTTCCGATGGACGTTTACACGGGGCTTAAACCGGGACAACAGTTTCACGACCATTCGAAAATGTTTGACGAAATGCATTCTTACTTAACAAGCGTAAAAGAGACGAACGCTTGGAACGAAAAAGAAGTTATCGAAACCATAAAATCCATTATGAATCATTACATCGGAACCCCGCCCGCGGAGTTCGTTTACGAAGGGAAAAAATACACGCCGAAAAGTTTTCTGAAAGATTTCCTTAAAATAAATCCCGACGATTACGTGGAAATTCTTTCGCTTAAACAAGAGCCGTATTGGCGGAAAGTGGAATATAAAGTGCCCGACAATTGGTGGCACAGTAAGGATTATTATAACGTTCCTCTCGACGTTTTTATGTCGATTGTAAAAAAAGCGATTCGCAACGGTTATTCGATGGCTATCGGCGGCGACGTTTCCGAAGCGGGTTACGATTCGCATGCGGAAGTCGCGGTTGTTCCCACATTCGACATTCCTTCGGAATACATTAACGAAGACGCACGCCAATTTCGTTTCAGTAACGGAACTACAACGGACGACCACGGGATTCATCTTGTTGGATATTACACCGATAAGGACGGGAAAGATTGGTATTTGATTAAGGACTCGGGCTCGGGTTCGCGAAACGGAAAACACAAGGGTTATTATTTCTATAATGAGGATTACGTGAAATTGAAAATAATGGGTTTTACCGTTCATAAAGATGCCGTGAAGGATATTCTCGCGAAGTTCAAACAAGATTAGTTCTCAATTGGAATCGTTGACGAATATCGTCGCGCTCTTTTTTGTGGGAATAGTCGCCGGCTTTTTGAACGTCAATGCAGGCGGTGGGTCCACGCTAACGCTTCCCGTTTTGATTTTTTTCGGACTTGACGCGGCGACAGCAAACGGCACTAACCGTCTCGCCATCTTATTGCAAAACGGCTCTGCGATTTACAATTTTAAAAAGAAAGCGTATTCCGATTTCGGATTAAGTTTTAAACTCGCTTTGTTCACTTTGCCCGGCGCGCTTGCGGGTGCGTTCTGGGCGGTGAATATCAGCGACGAACTGTTTAAGAAAATTCTTTCCGTTGTGATTCTTTTCGTGATAATTTCGCTCTTTATTCCGAAGAGCAAAGTATTGAGAAGAACCGACGACAGTTCGGTTTCGCCGTCGGCTTACGTCGCAATGTTTTTAGCGGGAATATACGGCGGTATGATACAAGCGGGCGTGGGATTTATTTTTATGGCTATTTTACATAACATGATGAAATTCGATTTGGTTAAAACCAATATGCACAAAGTTTTTATCGTCGGGGTTTACACTCTTCCCGTTCTCGTTGTTTTCGCATTTTCGGGAAAAATAAATTTTGCGCTCGGACTCGCTCTTGCGGCGGGAAATATGCTCGGGGCGAAACTTGCGGTTCTTTTCGCGGTTAAAAAAGGAGAAAAAGCGATTAAATCGGTACTTGCTTTGGTTTTGCTGTTAATGGCTGTTAAATTGGTCGTGTGAAAAAATCGGAAAACGGAAACGTCGCTTGAAAAACGATTTTGTTCAGTGAAATTAAAAAGGAATTAAAATGGAAAATAAAAATCATTATTACGACGGGATAATTTACGATAAGTTCATTGCGCCCAATCAGGATAAACTTTTTAGGATTATCAAAACTCTTGTGCCGAAAGGTTCGATTTTGCTTGACGTCGGAACGGGAACGGGGCGTTTGCCGTTTCAGTTCGCCGAACATTGCAAATATATCGTAGGATTGGATTTATCCGCTCGAAATATTAATCTTGCCGAAAAGAAGAAAAAACAACTCGGTGTTGAAAATGTCGATTTCGTTCACGGCTCGGTTCTAAATTTGGAAAATTTAACGAACACGCGTTTCGATTATGCTGTAACGACCTTTGTTTTGCACGAAATGCCTCCGCAAATGAGAATAGACGCGTTAAAAAGTATGCGAAAAGTTGCGGATAAAATAATCGTGGGCGATTACATTGTGCCTTTGCCCGGCGGCTTGAACGGTTGGAGCGTAAAAATTGTCGAATTTCTCGCGGGAAGAGACCATTTTAATAATTTTCGCGATTTCGTCAAACGCGGCGGAATTGAAGGCTTGGCTAAACAAGCGGGAATGGAAATTGTAAAGAAGATTTCAAACAAACTTCCGCATGCGGAAATATCGGTTCTTAAATAGTTTTTGAAACATGAGGGTTATGCGTATTTTTGAAGCCTTGATTTTCGAAAGTAAAGAAACGAATGGAAAGTAGAAAGAAAAAACCCGAACTTCTCGCACCCGCAGGGGATTGGCGAATGCTTGTTACGGCGGTGAAAGCCGGTGCGGATGCCGTTTATCTCGGTGTCGAAAAATTTAATATGCGCGCGAATGCAAAAAATTTCACGCTCGAAGAACTACCCGAAATTGTTAATTATTGTCACGACCGCGGCGTGGACGTGCATTTGACGTTGAACACGATAATTTATGATAATGAGGTCGAAGAACTCGACACAATTATTCCCGCCGCAAAAAAAGCGGGCGTGGATTTGATTATTTGCTGGGATATGTCCGTAATTGAAAAGGCGATAGAATACGACGTGCCTTTTTGCGTAAGTACGCAAGCGTCGGTTTCGAACTTATCGGCGGCTAAGATGTACCAACGCCTCGGAGCGAAAAGAATTGTTTTCGCGCGCGAAGTTACGCTCGAACAAATCAAATCTATGCGTGAAAAACTCGATATCGAAATAGAAGCTTTTGTTCACGGCGCGATGTGCGTGGCGGTCAGCGGGAGATGTTTTTTAAGTCATCACATTTTCGATAAAAGTGCAAATCGCGGCGAGTGCCTGCAACCGTGCCGATACGAATACGAAATTCGGGAAAAACGCGGCGGTCATACGTTCATCCTCGGCTCGGATTATGTGATGTCGCCCGAAGACCTCTGTACCATTGAGTTTATCGATCAATTAATCGAGGCGGGAATCGATTCGTTTAAGATCGAAGGGCGCAAACGCAGTCCCGAATACATTGCCAAAGTGATATCGACCTACCGACGCGCCATTGATTTGTATTTTGCGGGTGAATTAACCGAAGAGATTAAAAGCGAAATGTGGAACGACCTGCGCAAGGTTTACAATCGCGGATTCTCGCCCGGATTTTATTTCGGTCGTCCGAGCGGCGAACATTTTACCAATTCGGCGGGAAGTCAAGCGACAACAAAAAAACAGTATATCGGGCGTGTCTTGAATTATTACGGCAAACCGAAGATAGCGCACGTTCTGCTTGAAGCTGGAGATTTGAACGTAGGCGACGAAATTTACATCATCGGAAACGCAACGGGAGTTGTGGAATTAAAGCCCGAAAAATTAATGGTTGACGAAAAGTTTGTGGATGTTGCGAAAAAAAAGGAAGAAGTTACTTTCAAGTGCGAAGAAAAAGTCCGCCCCCGCGATCAGGTTTACAAGGTAATTTACTTGAAAGAAAAATAGGCGCGATTTTCATCCGTTCTCAATAAATCGGACTTGAGAAACTCAATTTCATCTCATTGCCGTATGGCAAAATTCCAAATATTCGAAAGCGTTCAGCAAAACCGTCACAAGTAATGCATAATAAGTTTAATTAAGGTTAAGGCTGGGAGAGGAAAAATAAAATAATTGTAGAAGCGCGCTCTCGCAAGTCGCTACATTTAGTCTTAACCTTAATTTACTGAACAGCGTTCCGTCCTTCGGGATTATTTTTTTGTTTTGCGATTCATACAAACGCGGTTGAGAAACGATCCCTGGTAGAAATTTTCCTTACTAATTCTTTCGGATTTCTTATTTTTGACAAACTGAAATACAAGGTGTTTTATGGCAAAAATTCAACCGCCGAAAAAAGTTAAATTTATTTTTGTTACGGGAGGTGTTTTATCGTCGCTCGGTAAAGGCATAACAGCCGCTTCTCTCGGATTAATACTTAAACGTCGCGGATATTCGGTTACAATCCAAAAATTTGATCCCTACATAAACGTTGACCCTGGAACTATGAGCCCGTTCCAGCACGGCGAAGTTTACGTTACAGACGACGGCACCGAAACGGATTTGGATTTAGGACATTACGAACGCTTTCTCGACGTGAACATGTCGCGCTTAAACAACACCACGACGGGGCAAGTTTATTTCGAGGTGATTAACAGAGAGCGCCGCGGCGATTATCTCGGAGCGACGGTACAGGTAATTCCCCATATTACTGACGAAATAAAACGCCGCCTTTATGAACTTGCGAAAAGCAAGAAGTATGATATTGTAATTACGGAGATAGGAGGCACGGTCGGAGATATTGAGAGTTTGCCGTTTCTTGAAACGATTCGTCAGGCAATGCTTGAACTTGGGAGACACAATGCGGTTTCTGTTCATGTAACTTACGTCCCATATATTTCGGCGGCGGGCGAATTGAAAACCAAGCCGACGCAACACAGCGTTAAGACGCTTTTAAGTTTGGGAATTCAACCGAATATTCTTGTCTGTCGTTCCGATGAAAAACTTCCCGACGAAATCAAGGAGAAAATAGCTCTCTTCTGTAATGTTGAAAAAGATTCCGTGATATCCGCGTACAACGTCGATACGATTTACGAAGTCCCGTTGATTTTTGCCGAGCAGAATTTTGATAAAATTATTGCGAAAGATTTGCGCTTGAACGAAGACGCGCCCGATTTGCGAGAATGGAAGGCTTTCGTCGATAAAATTAAATCGCCGAAAGGAAAAGTTAAAATCGCGATAGTCGGGAAATACGTCGAAATGCTCGACGCGTACAAAAGCATAAGCGAAGCGTTTATTCACGCGGGAGCGGAAAACGACGTAAAAGTGGAAACCGATTTTATCAGTTCGGAAAAATTCGACGATAAGAACGCGTACGATTTAATTAAAGATTACGACGGCGTGCTTGTGCCCGGAGGCTTCGGCGAACGCGGAGTCGAAGGGAAAATAAGCGCGATAAAAGCCGCCCGCGAGAACGGAATCCCGTTTTTCGGAATTTGTCTCGGATTGCAACTTGCCGTAATCGAATTTGCACGTAACGTTGCGGGAATGCCGAAAGCGCACAGCTCGGAATTCGCAAGGACAAGATATGCCGTAATCGATTTAATGCCCGGACAACGCAACATAAAAACCAAGGGCGCAACGATGCGACTCGGCGCTTATCCGTGCGAACTGAAAAAAGGGACGAACGCTTACAAGGCTTACAAGCGTCAAACGGTTTACGAGCGTCACCGTCACCGTTACGAAGTGAATAATAAATTCCGCGAAAAGCTTGTCGATGCCGGAATGGTTATAAGCGGAACATCTCCCGACGGCGAACTTGTGGAGATGATTGAACTTGAAGACCATCCGTGGTTTGTTGCGTGTCAATTTCATCCCGAACTGAAATCGCGAGCGACAAAAGCGCATCCGCTTTTCCGCGAATTTGTCAAGGCGGCGAAAAAATATAATGTTAAGAAAAAAGAGTGATGCGAGCTTTCTTAATTTTGTTCGTTTTCGCTTTCTTTTTTGAAAGCGAAGCTCAAATCGTCAAACCCGCCGATGAAATTCTCTTCGAGGAATTTTCCGACTATGCATATAATTTCGATTTTAAAACTGCGGAAAAAATCGCCGACGATTTGTTGTCCGAATTTCCGCATTCGCCGCTCGGTTTTCATGCATATTCGATGTTGCAAACATGGTATTACCTCGGCACGCGCGACGAAGGAATTCTGAGAACGTTTTTTCTTTTTTCCGATAGCGTTCTCGCGCGATTCGACAAGCTCGATGATTACGATGAAAATCCGTATTATCTTTTCCGAGCGGGCGAGGAGTACGCTTTTCGCGCGTTAATGTACGCTTTCGATTTGGAAAAACTCGATGCGTTTTTCGCCGTACGGAAATCGGTTTCGTTTTTCGACGATGCGCTTGAAGTTAATCCCGAATTCTATGACGCCTATTCGGGACCCGCTCTCTTCAGTTATTTTTTAAGTTTCGCGCCTTCGTTCTTGAAGACCGGCATGTATTTGTTCGGAATTAACGCCGATGCACTTGAAAGTCTGCGTTCGTTTCAATTGACATATGAAAAAGGAGATTTTGCCAAAACGGAAGCCGCCTTTCAGCTTTCCAAAATTTATTCGGATTATTTTTTTGACATCGATAGTTCCGATATTTTTTTAATGCCGATTGTGGAGAAATTTCCCGGCAATATGTTCTTCAAATATCAATTTGCGATTAATAAAATCAGAGAAAAAAATTTTATAAAAGCCAAAGAAATCCTTTCCGATTTAATTTCGGCGAAAGAAAAGAATTTTGTGCAAATAATCGCGTTTTCTTATTTTCTTCTCGGTGAGATAAATTTTTACGAGAACGATTTTCGTCGTTCGATTGAAAATTACGAGAAGTATTTCGAAAATACACGCAGTATTAATTTTATGGGATATGCGAATTATCGCTGCGGTTTGGCTTATTTAATGCTCGGGGAAAAATCGAAAGCGCGTGAACATTTTTTACTCGCCTCTTACGGGAACGAAGATAATTACAAAGATGAATTCGCGCGAAAGAGAAGTGTTAAAATTCTTGAAAGCGATTTTTCATTTCCTGATAAAAACTTAATTTATGCGGAAAATTTTTTGCAATCTGGAGATTACGCGAAAGCGCTTTCCGCTTGTTCTAAAATCAAAGAGAAAAATTCGGCAAGAACATTAGCGACTTGTGCCGAAGCGGCTTTGATGAACGGTAATTTCAAAAAGGCGAAAAAAACGTTGAATTTACTGAAAAGCCGTATGTCGGAAAATAAAATGACAAAAATTAAATTTTATTACCTTTCGGCATTATACGAAACCGAAATCGGTAATATTGAAAAAGCAAGATTTATATTGAGCGAACTTTTCGCCGAAGACAATCTAAATAACGAATTGTTTGCAAAGGCGAGATTCCTTGCACGCGAGATAGGCGCCGATTTCGAATAAAAAATATGCTAAATTATTTTAGCGGTTGCATTTAGTTTTGAAAAAAGAAAAAAATTTTTATATCTTTTAATTCTTTGTTAAAAAATATTTGTGAGCGAAAATGGCTAAGAAATTAACCAAAGCCGACATAGTTGAAAAAGTTGCGGCGGGAACGGGATTAACAAAACTCGAAACCGAAGCGATTATCGAAGGATTTCTCACAACGGTCATTCAAGCGTTGCGCGAAGGCTACGGAATTGAAATTCGCGGCTTTGGCAGTTACAAAGTAAAAAAGAAAAACGCTCACGTTGCGCGTAATCCGAGAACGGGCGAAAAGGTTTTTGTGGATGCGCATTACGTTCCGGTTTTTAAGTTTTCCAAAGACTTTAAAGCTGTAGTCGACAAAGGGATGAAAGAACTCGAAGGTGAGTAAAAAAGAAAAGAACGAATGTCCGCGTTGCGGTCAAATAAATCCTCCGCATGCGCGTTATTGTATGTATTGCGGGGAAAGACTTGTTGAGAAGAAAAGCGGTGAAAAAAATTCGCCGGAAAATAAAAAAGAATTAAACGTAAGCGTTCTTTATGTTTTGTTAGCGGTTTTGGTTGTTGCCGGCGGTGCCATTCTTTATTTTGCCGGAGTTTTCGATTCGCCTAAAGTTGTAATTAAACAGAAAGAGCAACCTGCTCAAGAGAGAATTGGAAATCAAAGTTCGGTCGCTTTTTCGCAACCGCAAGTTATCGATTTGAAAACTCTGCAAGAGATGAAAAAGCTCGAAGAGAAAATAGCATCCGATCCGAATAATACGGGTGCAATGCTTACGCTTGGCAACAAGTATTTCGATTTCGGGCATTTTGAAGAAGCGATTAAATTTTATCGAATGTATTTGGAAAAGAATCCCGCCGCACCCGACGTGCTTGTGGATTTGGGAGTTTGTTATTATAATTTAAAAGATTACGACAACGCCGAGAAATATATGGAAAAAGCCGTTACCATAAACCCGCGTCATCAAATTGCATTAATGAATCTCGGTGTTGTAAACGAGGCGCGCGGGAATATTGACAAAGCGAAAGAATATTGGCGCAAAGCCGTAAATGTTAACCCTAATTCTACGTTCGGACAAAGAGCGCAAAGTTTTTTGAATAATTATTAAGCAATAGGAGAAAGTTATATGCCTTGCGGAAGAAAAAGAAAACGTCATAAAATGGCGACGCACAAAAGGAAGAAAAGACTTCGTAAAAACAGACACAAAAAGAAATTAAGATAATTTTTTGTCAAATTTCGTAAAAGCCAACTTAGCTCAGTTGGTAGAGCAATTCACTCGTAATGAATAGGTCGCCGGTTCGAGTCCGGCAGTTGGCTCGTAAAAAAAGGACGCTTGAAAAAGCGTCCTTTTTTGTT
>CAYZMW010000106.1:0-5656 GCA_964479645.1 uncultured Melioribacter sp.
AGATGTCCTACGCTAAGTTCTCTTGCCAGCTTGCCGGAGTCAACTCTATCGTCTTTTCTTCTTCTTTCTTTGCTCTTTGTGGGAACATCGGCGGGATTGACGATTATGTTTTTTATCCCGAGTGCGGATAACTGTCGATGCGCCCAAAATCCACTGAAGCCGGCTTCATAGACGGAATAATACTCGGCGTTGGGGTAGTGCGAAGTTAAGTAATTGTAGAGTTGTTTCGGGCTGGGGTTCATAGAGAACTTCTTTACTTGCATACCACTGAAGAATTATAGTAACGTTCCAATTGCCACGGCGGAATTAAAAAATTCGGGATTTGTAATTAGGGATTATTCTTTCTTCACCGAAAGTCCGCGTTTATGCAAAACGGACTAAACCTTTTTCCCCTTCGGCTTTAATTCTTTGCATGGCTTTCACAATATCATCGGAATTGAATATCGCGCTTCCCGCAACCAGCACATTTGCGCCGGCGCGTACGACCCTCTCAGCATTCATTTCGGAAATTCCGCCGTCAACTTCAAGCAAGGCTTTTGAGCTCACGGCATCGAACATTTTTCTTGCGCGGGTAATTTTATCCAACGAACTTTCAATGAACTTTTGTCCGCCGAAACCGGGATTAACCGACATAAGCAAAAGCAAATCGATTTCACCGAGTACTTCCTCAACCGCCGTAAGCGACGTGGCGGGATTAATCGAAACTCCCGCCATTATCGAATATTTTTTTATTTGCTCAATCGTTCCGTTCAAATGTACGCACGCTTCAGCGTGAACAGTAATGATATTCGCCCCAGCATCGGCAAAAGCGGGAATATATTTTTCCGGGTTCTCAATCATCAAATGCACATCGAGCGGAATATCGGTGATTTTCTTCAAAGCCTTCACTATATTCGGTCCAAACGTAATATTCGGAACGAAATGTCCGTCCATAATATCGACGTGAATGTAATCGGCGCCGTTTTCCGCGACAAGTTTCACCTGTTCTTCCAATCGGATTAAATCCGCCGATAAAATCGACGGCGCTATGTAAATATTACTTTTCATTACGCTTTGCCCGAACTTCCCAAAACGTTTTTAATTTTGCGTTGCACCATTTCTTTAACGGCTTCGCGTGCGGGTCCCAAATATTTGCGGGGGTCGAAATTTTCGGGATGTTCCGTAAACTCCTTGCGAATAACCGCCGTCATGGCAAGACGAATATCGGTATCGATGTTAATTTTACAAACGCCCATTTTCGCCGCTTCGCGAAGCATATCTTCGGGAACGCCTTTCGCGCCGCCTATTTTAGCACCGTATTTGTTCGCCATTTCCACAAATTCCCGGGGAACGGAAGACGAACCGTGCAAAACAAGCGGGTAACCCGGTAATTTTTCGGTGATTTGCGCAAGCCGTTCGAAATCGAGTTTCGCTTCGCCTTTGAATTTATACGCGCCGTGACTTGTTCCGATGGCGACGGCAAGAGAATCGCATTTCGTTTTCTCCACGAAATCCACAGCCTGGTCGGGGTCGGTGTAAACGCTTTTTTCGGCTTGAACGTGTTCTTCCACTCCGGCGAGTTGTCCGAGTTCCGCTTCGACCCAAACACCGCGTTCGTGAGCATAGTCCACAACCTTTTTCGTCAACGCAACGTTTTCGTCATAAGGCAAATGAGAACCGTCAATCATCACCGATGTAAAACCGCCGTCGATAACAGCCTTGCAAAGTTCGAAACTGTCGCCGTGGTCGAGGTGAAGCACAACCGGAACTGTTGAATTTTCAACAGCCGCTTCCACGAGTTTTATTATATAATTCTGTCCGGCGTAACTTCTTGCGCCCTTCGATACCTGTAAAATCACAGGCGATTTTTCCTCTTCGGCGGCTTCCATAATTCCCTGAACGATTTCCATATTGTTAACGTTAAACGCGCCGACGGCGTATTTGCCTGCGTAAGCTTTATCGAAAATTTCTTTCGGTGTTGTCAATGGCATAATTTTCTCCGTTTTTATTAAAAAATTCAATTAATAAAGATAAGAAAATCGTACGAGAGCATAAACGGATTTTCAAAAGATTAAAACGAGATTGAAATTAGAATTGAAAATTTTTCGATAATTATTATGCCTTGCTATCGAGGTTTTTTGCGACGGCAAAATTTTTTCAATTTTCCGCTTATATTATTAGTTCGCTTCGTACGTTGAAAAGCGGACGCCCCACTCTTCCTCCCAGCCCGCGATAATCGCTTCTTCGAAATCGGCGTAAGAAATTTTTCTTCCGAGGATCGTTTCGATTTCCGTCGTGCGTTCTGCAAGTTCGCGCGAAAGCGCAAGTTTCGTTTCGTCGTCCGTTGCGAGGAAATGCGGCAATCGGCGATGATACGCGCCAATTAAGATTGAGCCGTGTTGTAAAATTTTCCCCGCTATTTTTCTTTGCGCGCTCCCGATTAATTTTTTCCCTTTGAATTTCACTTCGTTACGCGCCGTGCTTGCAAAACAGAGCGCGCCGCTTTCGGTTTTGAGCAATTCGCCGAAATTCGGTTGACTTCCTTCCAGCGCTGCCTCATCAAGTTTTTCGTCGAATAATTTTAATCCGCGAATAAGCGCGCGTGAAATTTTTTCGTAAAGTTCTTTCGGTTTAAGTCCCGCCGAAAGCGGATATGCGACGGAATACGTAAGTTCTTCGGCGTGTAAAATCGCGCGTCCGCCCGTGGGACGCTTCACAACGTCAATTCCTTCGCTTCGGGCTTTTGCCGAATCTATTTCGTTTTCATCTTGGTGTGCGCCGAGCGAAATGGCGTAAGGTTTCCAATAGTACAAACGAAAAAAGGCTTGTTCGTCGTTGCAACGATCGACAAGCCTTAAATCGAATTCCATATTGAACTTTCCGGTGTTTGCGCCCGAACGGATAAGTTCGAAAATCATTTGCGGACAATGCCTCTTTTGCTCCGTTCGACGAAATTCACGATTTCGGTAACGTCTTCGTCGTCGCCGAATTTATCGCGCAAAATTTTAATCGCTTCTTTGACAGTCGGCGAAGAATATAAAATTCCGTACGCTTCTTTAATTCGCGAAATTCTTTCCGCCGTAAATCCTCTGCGTCGCAATCCGACAACGTTCAAGCCTTGATATTTCATCGGTTCTTTGCCCGCAACAATGAAAGGCGGAACGTCGAGCGTAACGCGCGAAATGCCGCTTATCATTACATGCTTTCCGATTTTCGAGAATTGGTGAATGCCCGTAAGTCCGCCGAGAATTGCGTAATCGTCTATTTCGATGTGTCCCGCAACTTGCACTCCGTTAGCGAGAATTACGTTGTCGCCTATAACGCAATCGTGCGCTACGTGAGCGTACGCCATAATCAAGCAGTTTTTTCCGATACGCGAAAAGCCCGTTTCTTTCGTACCGCGATGAAGTGTAACAAATTCGCGTATTTGCGTATTATCGCCTACGTAAAAAAAAGTTTTTTCGTTTCCGAATTTCAAATCTTGCGGTTCGTTCGAAACCGACGCGCCTTGAAAAATTTTGACGTTTTTCCCTATTCGCGCGCCGTCGTAAATAACCGCGTGCGGTCCGACGGAACTTCCGTCGCCGATTTCAACATCGCCGTGTATTACGGCGAACGCGTCAACTTTAACATTTTCGCCGAGTTTTGCGTTCGGGTCAACTATTGCGGTCGGATGAATTTCCGTCATTCTTTTTCTTCTTCTTGTTCTTTCTTTTCGGGTTCTCTGTCAACTACGGCGGCTGTCAATTCCGCTTCGCAAACAAGATTGTTATCGACGTAAGCGCGCGTTTTCATCGTTACGATATTGCGCCTACGTTTTAACATTTCGGCTTCCATAATTAATTGGTCGCCCGGTACAACCGTTTTGCGGAATTTCGCTTTGTCGATACCGAGAAAATAAACCAACTTGCTCTTCGGGTCGAGATAAGAATTAAGCAACAAAATCCCGCCGGTTTGCGCCATCGCTTCAATAATCAAAACACCGGGCATTACGGGTTGTCCCGGAAAATGCCCTTGGAAAAACGGTTCGTTCATCGTTACCGATTTTACGCCGACGACTTTCTTTTCCATTTCGAGGTGCGTGATTTTATCAACAAGCAAAAACGGATAGCGATGCGGCAGAATTCGTTGAATGGCGTTGATGTCGAAAACCACGCCTTCTTTTTTCACGAATTGATATTTCTTTTCGAGTTTTTTCTGATGATAGAGTTGGCGAATTTTCTTTGCGAATTCGACGTTAGCCGCGTGTCCGGGACGCGCCGCGAGAATTTGCGCTTTAATCGGAACGCCGATAAGCGCAAGGTCGCCAATCATATCGAGCAATTTGTGGCGAACAGGTTCGTTTTTGAAACGCAAGGTTTTTTCGTTGATAAATCCGCTTCGCCCGAGTTTCATTTCGGTTTTAAGTCCGAGTTTTTCGCGCAATTTGTCAATCTCTTCCTGCGTTATTTCATAATCCACAATAACGACGGCGTTATCGAGATTTCCGCCTTTGATTAAGCCTTGTTGCGCAAGCGTTTCCACTTCGCTTAAAAAGCAAAACGTGCGAGCGGGCGCGAATTCTTCCACGAATTCGGACAAATCGAAAAGTCCCGTGTGCTGACTTCCGAGCGCGGGATTGAAATAATCGACCATTACCGTCATACGAAAGCCGTCGAGCGGAAGCGCAACGATTTCCACTTGGCGCTCTTCGTCCTTAAAATGAATGGTTTCGTCGATTACGAGATAATCTTTCGGCGCGTCTTGTTTTTTCAAACCCGCTTCGAGAAGTTTATCGACGAAGGGTTTTGCGCTGCCGTCGCAAACGGGCGGTTCGATGTTATCGAGTTCAATCAAAATATTATCTATTTGCAAACCGGCAACCGCGGCGAGCACGTGTTCCACGGTGTGAATTTTGATATCGCCGAGACCGAGCGTCGTTCCGCGCGAAACGTCAACGACATATTCGGCAAGGGCTGGAATTTGCGCGTCGCCCGCAAGGTCGGTTCTTTTAAAAACAATTCCGTGATTTTCCGGCGCCGGTTTAAAAGTCATTTTCGTTTTCACGCCGGTGTGCAAACCGTAGCCGGTTATGGAAATTTCTTCCTTAATCGTATGTTGCATTTCTAACATGGTAGCCTACCGATTTATCTGTTGTTTCAATTCTTCCAATTCTTTTTCAAGCGCTTTAATTCTTTCGGCGTATTTCGGTAAACTTCGAACGTGCGCTTCGAGTTTTAGCGCAAGTCCCATTTCTTTTGCGGGCGTGCCGAAATACTTTCCCGTTTTCACAAGCGACTTGGAAACGCCGGACTGCGCCGCAACGATTGTGCCGTCGGCGATTTCGAGATGTCCCGCAACTCCGACTTGTCCCGCCAAAATCACGTGCGAGCCTATTTTTGTGCTTCCTGAAACTCCCGATTGCCCTGAAAAAACACTGTGTTCACCAACTTCAACGTTATGGCCGATTTGAACAAGATTATCAATCTTGACGCCCTTGCGGATTATTGTGGAACCCAAAGCCGCACGGTCTATCGCAACGTTTGCGCCGAGTTCTACGTCGTCTTCGATAACGACGTTTCCGACTTGCGGCACTTTATGGAACACGCCTTTTTCGTCCGGTTCGAACCCGAACCCGTCCGAGCCGATAACCACGCCCGAATGCATAATAACGTTATTGCCGATTATGCAATTTTCG
>CAYZMW010000107.1:0-17265 GCA_964479645.1 uncultured Melioribacter sp.
CTATTTTTGAACCTTCAAAGGAACCAAATAATTTGGCGTTTGTAAAAAGCAATTGTAATTCAAAAAGAAGGAGTAGCGTTTTGGAAATCACCGAATTGAACGAAAAGATTCGCAACGAAAGTCAGTTCATCAATACCCTCCTCGGAGAAATCGGCAAGGCGATTGTCGGACAAAAAAATATGGTTGAAAAACTTGTGGTCGGATTGCTCGCCAACGGTCACGTTCTTCTCGAAGGCGTACCCGGTTTGGCTAAAACGCTTGCGATTAAATCGCTTGCGCAAGCAATGGACGCGAAATTCCAGCGTATTCAATTTACGCCCGACTTATTACCAGCCGACGTAATCGGTACTTTAATTTATAATCAAAAGGACGGAAATTTTACGATTAAGAAAGGTCCGATTTTCGCTAATTTTATTCTTGCCGACGAAATCAACCGCGCGCCTGCAAAGGTGCAATCCGCATTGCTTGAAGCGATGCAAGAACGCCAAGTTACAATCGGAGAACAAACGTTCAAACTTGAAGAGCCGTTTCTTGTTCTCGCCACGCAAAACCCGATTGAACAGGAAGGAACGTATCCTTTGCCCGAAGCGCAGGTTGACCGTTTTATGTTGAAGGTTAAAATCGACTATCCCGAGAAGGAAGATGAATTGCAAATTATGCGCGCAAATATTAGCGGTAATCCCGGCGATACGATTCGTCCCGTAATTAAACCCGAACAAATTTTGAGCGCGCGCAAATTGGTTCAGACGGTTTATGCCGATGAAAAAATCGAAAGATACATTCTCGATATTGTTTTCGCTACGCGCGAACCGAAAAATTACAATCTCGAACGTCTTGAAGATTTGATAGCTTACGGCGCATCGCCGCGCGCTTCCATTAGTCTTGCTCTCGGTGCGCGTGCAATGGCGTTCATTCGCGGACGCGGATACGTAATTCCCGAAGACGTTCGTTCAATCGCTTACGACATTTTGCGGCACAGAATTGCCGTTACTTACGAAGCGGAAGCCGAAGAAATAACTTCCGAAAACATTATTTCCGAGATTCTAAATAACGTGGAAGTTCCGTAATAGGTTTGCCGTGGAAACGAAAGAACTTCTTAAAAAGGTAAGACAAATCGAAATAAAGACGAAAGGACTTGTAAACGAAGTCTTTTCGGGCGAGTATCATTCCGTGTTCAAAGGGCGCGGAATGGAATTCGCCGAAGTCCGCGAATATCAACCCGGCGACGACATACGCACGATTGATTGGAACGTCACCGCACGGTTCGGACATCCTTACGTGAAACTTTTCGAAGAAGAGCGCGAACTGACGGTAATGCTTATTGTGGATATGAGCGGCTCGCTCGGTTTCGCAAGCGTTGACAAAACCAAGCAAAACATCGCGGCGGAACTTACCGCGATACTTGCGTTTTCGGCGATGAAAAACAACGACAAAGTCGGGCTTATTTTGTTTACCGATAAAATTGAACTTTTCGTTCCGCCGAAAAAAGGACGTTCGCATGTACTTAGAATTATTCGCGAAGTCCTTTCGTTTAAGGCTGAAGGGAAAGGAACCGACATTGCCGGCGCGCTCGAATATTTCAACGGCGGAATTAAAAAGCGAAGCATCGCGTTTTTAATTTCCGATTTTCTCGACAACGGTTACGAAAAAATTTTGAAAATCGTTGCGCGAAAACACGATTTTATCGGAGTGATAATAGAAGATGAACGCGAGAAAGAGTTGCCGAAAATCGGACTGACGAAATTCAAGGATTTGGAAACGGGAGAAATCCGTCACGTCGATTTGTCGAGTAAAACGGTTCGCGAATTTTTCGAACGAGAAATTGAAAACAGAGAACTCAAAATTTCCCAACTCTTCAAATTAAGCGGAATCGATTTGATTAAAATAAAAACGGGAGAATCTTACATAAAACCGCTTGTGCAATTTTTCAAAAAACGGGAAGCGAAACTTTGAGGAAAGTGTTATTCATAGCGTTTCTTCTTTTTGTCGTCGGTATTATTTCGGCGCAAAGTTACGTGGTGAAGGCTACGACGGATTCGCTTGAATATTTGGTCGGCGATTACATTAACTATAAGATAACCGTCGATGCGCCTAAAAATACGGATGTTTACGTTCCGCCTTTCGCCGACAGTCTGAAATCATTGCATTTCCTGCGCAAAGGGAAAACTGAGACGGAAGGGAAACGGAAAGTCTTTCATTACGTGCTTGCGGGTTACGATTCTCTCGAAGCGACAATTCCGAAAATTCCCGTTGTGCTGAAAAATAAGGAGACAAATAAAACCGATACGATCTTAACCAATGAAGTCAAGTTATTCGTTAATACCGTAAAAATAGATACTACAAAAGATATTCGCGATATTAAGAAAGTCCTTGAAATTCCGTACGATTGGAAGACGGTTCTCCTCTACGTCGCCATTTTATTGCTTTTGCTTGTCGTTGCGTATTTCCTTTATAAGAAGTTTGCGAAAAGGAAAACGACCGAAGAAAAGAAAACGATAAAAGTGGTTTTGCCGCCGCATAAAATAGCGTATAAAAAATTAAGCGAACTTGAAGCGGCGAAACTTTGGCAGCAAGGAAAGATAAAAGAATATCACAGTAAGATAACGGAAATTATCAGAGAATATTTCGAAGGGCGCTACGGCTTTAACTCGCTTGAAATGACAAGCGCCGAAACCTTGAACGAACTGCGCAAACGGAACGTGTCGCTTGAAGCGATTCAAACCGTGGAACAATTTTTAACGAATGCGGATATGGTTAAGTTCGCAAAGTTTCAACCGATGCCGACAGTTAATGAAAATATGATGAAAGAAGCGTACAAAATTGTTGAACTGACGAAACCGCAAGAAGAAACACAAACGGAGGAAAGAAATGTTTAACGACGTTTCTTTCGCATATCCTTTCGTTTTGTGGCTTGCGCCCTTTATTCTTGCGGCAATGGCGATTTATTATTATCTAAAACATAAAACGGTTTCGCCCGACGTTCATTATTCTCAACTTTCTTTTGTGTTCGAAAAATTAAAACCCACGTTGCGCGAACGACTTGTACACGCGCCGTTTGCATTGCGCTTCCTTTCCGTTGCGCTTTTGCTTATTGCTCTTGCTCGTCCTCAAAGTTTTACAAGCGGAGAAAATATTTCGACGGAAGGAATAGACATTGTAATGCTTCTCGATATTTCGGGAAGTATGCTTGCCGAAGATTTGAAACCGAATCGTCTCGAAGCGGCGAAAAATGTCATTGACGAATTTATTCGCGGGCGAACAAGCGATAGAATCGGACTTGTGATTTTTGCGCGCGAAAGTTTTACGCAATGCCCGCTTACGATTGATTATTCCGTTTTACGCGATTTGTTGAAGGAAGTCAAAAGCGGAATGCTTGAAGACGGAACGGCAATCGGGAACGCTATTGCGAACGGCGTTAACAGATTAAAGGACAGCGAAGCGAAAAGCAAGGTGATGATTTTGCTTACCGACGGCGTGAATAACAGCGGAGAAATCGACCCGATAACGGCGGCGCAAATTGCGGAGAAATTCGGAATTAGAATTTACACGATAGGTTTGGGAACTCACGGCACGGCGCCTTATCCCGTTCAAACGCCTTTCGGGATTAGGTATCAACAAGTGCCCGTGGAGATTGACGAAGCGACGCTTCAAAAAATAGCCGACATTACGGGCGGGAAATATTTTCGCGCAACAAGCAATCGCAAGTTGGAACAAATTTACAAGGAAATAGATAAACTCGAAAAATCAAAAATCGAAGTGACGTCTTACAGACACGCGCACGAAAAGTTTTATGCTTTCCTCGGCGCGGGTTTGATTTTGCTTTTTCTCGAACTGTTGTTGCGACATCTTTATTTAAGGACTAATCCGTAAATGAACGCGTTTAGATTTGCACATAGCGAATATTTGTATTTGCTTTTTCTGTTAATTCCGTTGGCGGGAATTATCTTGCTCGATTATTTCCTGCGCAAAAAAGCGATGGAAAAATTCGCAGAGGAAAAGTTGCATTCGCTTCTTGCGCCTTATAAAAGTAGAATGAAGTTTATCGTTAAATCGGCTCTCGTTTTTTTAAGCGTCACGCTCTTGATTTTCGCTTTCGCGAATCCGCAAATCGGGACGAAGGTGGAAGAAGTCAAGCAAGTGGGGATTGACGTTTACGTTTTGCTTGACGTTTCAAGAAGTATGGCGGCGGAAGACATTAAACCGAGCAGACTTGCGAAAGCCAAGCACGACATTAAAAATCTTATTCGAAAGTTGCGTGGCGACAGAATCGGACTTATTGTTTTCGCCGGAAAAGCCTATGTGCAGTTTCCGCTTACGACTGATTACTCGGCGGCGAATATGTTTCTTTCAGCCGTAGATTTCGATTCGGTGCCTCAACAAGGAACGAACATCGGCGCGGCAATAAAACTCGCTTTGCGTTCATTTAAAAAAGATAACGGAACTCAAAAGGCGATTATATTAATTACCGACGGCGAAGACCACGAAGGCGACGTTGAAGCGGCACTGAAAGAAGCGAACGAAAAAGGCGTTTCCATTTACACAATCGGTTTGGGTTCGCCCGAAGGCGTGCCGATACCGGTTTACGACGCCACGGGAAAACAAATCGGATATAAAAAGGACCGTTACGGAAAAGTTGTACTAACGAAACTTGATGTAAAAACCCTTGAAGAGATTGCGGAAAAAGGAAACGGTAAATATTATTTCGGGCAATCGAATATGAACGAACTCGAAGAGATTTACAAAGATTTATCGAAGTTGCAGAAGACGGAATTCGGTTCTAAAAAAATTACCGATTACGAAGACCGCTTTTATCTTGCGCTCTTCCCCGCGGTTTTATTGCTTGTAATCGAATTCTTTATTACGCGAAATAAATTCCGCTTTATCCGAAAAATCGAAACCGAAGGAGAACCCGAGTGAGAACCGTTTTGTTGCTCATATTGTTAAGCGCAATAACTTTCGGACAATCGTTGCGACAATTGATTAACGACGGCGTAAAGGAGTACGAAAAGGGGAATTACGCACAAGCGGAAATTTTGTTTAAGAAAGCGCTGGACGTTGATTTCAAGTCGTTTGAAGCGCATTACGATTTGGCTAACACTTACTATAAGCAGAAAAAATTCGCGGAAGCGATTAAGGAATATCAAATTGCCCTTAAACTTTCGGGTGAAAAATTCAAAGAGAAACGTTCGGATATTTTTTACAATATCGGAAACAGTTTGTTAAAAAGCGATTCGCTTGACCAAGCGATAAACGCGTATATTGAATCGTTGAAAGAAAAGCCGAAAGATAACGATGCGAAATACAATCTTTCGTATGCGTTAAAAAAGAAAAAACAACAGCGGAAACAGAACCAGCAAAATAAGCGGAACAAGAACGATAAGAATAAAAAGAATAAGAACAAGGATAAGAACAAGAATAAAAATAACAAGAACAAAAACGATAAAAACAAGAATAAGGACAAAAACAAAAACAAAGATAAAGACAAACAAAATCAAAATAAAAATAAAGACAAGAACCAAAACAAAGACCAAAATAAACAGCAACAACAACGCAAAAAGCAAGAGCAAATCAACAAACAAGATGCCGAACGAATTTTGCAAGCGTTGAAAAATAACGAGAAAAAGTTACAGAAGAAATTGCGTAAAGTTAAAGGCAAGGCGATTAAAACGGAAAAGGACTGGTAAAGCGATTTAATGATGTCGCAAATGTCGCACGATTTGTTTTGAAAACGTTTAATTTTGATAATCTGAAATTCGGAAATGTATAAATGAGAAAGAAAACAGTCATATCGATTTTAATACTGATTTTATTGGGGATGCAAACTTTCGCGCAGGAGTTTTCCGCATCCGCCGATAAAACCACGGTTCAACAAGGGGAACGTTTTCAAGTTTCGTTCACTTTTACCGGCGGCGACGTAAACAGCGTGCGCGATTTCAGACAACCTACTTTTGCGGGTTTTGCGGTTTTAAGCGGTCCCAATCAATCGTCGAGCATACAAATTATCAACGGACAACTTTCGGCGACCTTAACGTATTCTTACATTTTGAAAGCGATTAGTCCCGGGAAGTACGTAATCGGCAAGGCGTCGCTTTTTTATCGCGGTAAGCGATACGAAACGGAGCCGCTTAAAATAAATGTCGTTAAATACAATACACAAGCGAGAACGGGACAAGCAAGAACACAGGACGACCAAATTCGCGAAAACGTTTTTATTCGCGCCATACCGAGTAAAAGTAACGTTTATAAAGACGAACAAATTATCGTAACGTATAAATTGTACACGAGGCTTAACATTTCTTCGCCGCAGATTTCCAAACTGCCATCGTATCAAGGCTTTTGGAGTAAAGACCTTGATATGCCCGATAATATCGGCTTTCATTATGAAATGTACAAGGGAAAACGTTACCGTGTCGCAGAAATTAAAAAGGTCGCGCTTTTCCCGCGTAAAACGGGTAAGTTGAAAATCGACCCGTTCGCGCTCACCGTCCCCGTTGTCATTCAGCGTCGTCGTTCGCACGGCGATATTTTCGATGACTTTTTCAACGACCCGTTTTTCACTCAACGACAAACGGTGGAGAAAGAAATAGCCTCGAACACCGTTACGATTAACGTGAAACCGCTTCCGCAACCCGTGCCGAAAGATTTCAGCGGCGCGGTCGGACGTTTCGATTTTAATGTTAGCATTGACAAACTTTCAGCGAAGGTTAACGAGCCGATTACATTGAAACTGACGCTTAAAGGCACTGGGAATATTGAACTTGCCGAACTTCCCAAACCCGAAGTGCCGCAAGGATTTGAAGTTTACGACCCGAAAATTACGGAGAACATTCGCGCAAAGAATTTTATCAGCGGAACGAAAACCGCCGAATATCTTATTGTGCCGCGCGTTTCGGGTAAAAGAAAAATTAAGGCGATAAAGTTCGTTTATTTCGATTTGGATAAAAAACAATATGTGACGAAAAGTTTCGGACCGTTTAATTTGGATATTGCTCGCGGTAAAGAAGCGTATGCCGGACAAACAAATACGGGCGGTTTTTCTAAAGAAGATATTCAACTTTTAAGCAAAGATATTCGTTACATAAAAACCAACGATTTCAACTTGCGCAAACGTACGAAAGGCGCGCTCGTTCCCGATTGGTTTTACGGCGCAATTTTCGGTTCGCTATTCCTGTTCTTCGTTGCGGTTGCGGTCGAACAGAGGAAGCGCAAACTTGCTTCCGACGTTGAACGAGTTAAAATGCGAAAGACGGAGAAAGAAGCGCGCAAACGATTGAAAGAAGCGAAGAAATCTCTTGACGAAAAAAAACTTGCCGAGTTTTACGACAAACTATCGTTCGGATTAAGCGCGTTTCTCGAAACGAAATTGAAATTACCGAAAGCGGAATTCACTTTGGAGCGTGCGGTTTCTGAATTGAAAAAACGAGGCGTTGACGAAGCCTTGATTGCGCAAGTGCGCGAAACATACGAGAAAAGTGAATTTGCGCGTTTCGCGCCTTCGTCTCTCGATGAAAATTCGGCGAAAGATTTGTATGAAAAAACAATCGATTTGATTGTAAAACTCAACGACCAAATTTCAAAAGGGAAAAAATGAAAAGGCTTGTAATCGATATAAATAAATCGTTTAATCTTTCTTTGTTGATTTTCACCTTGCTTTTATTGACTTTCGCAAACACAAATGCGCAAAACGCCTACGTTGACAGCCTTATGCGCGCCGGAAATACCGCGTATATAGCAAAGAATTACGAGAAGGCTATTGATTTTTACGAAAAGATTGTCAATGAAGGTTACGAAAGTTCTACGCTTTATTACAATCTCGGAAACGCTTATTATAAAGTGGGCGCGCTCGGCAAAGCGATATTAAATTACGAACGCGCTCTTGAACTTGACCCGTCGAACGAAGACGCCCGTTACAATTTGAAGATTGCGAATGCGCACATTATTGATAAAATAAATCCCGTTCCGAAATTTTTCCTCGCGGAGTGGTGGGAACGGCTTCTTGACGCGTTCTCGATTAAGACGCTCGCCATTGTAACGGCGGTGCTCTTCGCCGCGCTTCTTATCTTTGTTTACTTCTTCTTTTACGGTTCAACGCCGGCAACAAGAAAAACGTCATTCACGCTCGGCTCGATTTCCCTTGCCTTTCTCGTTCTTTTCGTTTTTTTGTATATCGGAAAGGCGAAACAAATTACGGGCGAAAATTACGGTATCGTTTTGGCTAAGGAAGTTACGGTGCGCGTAAGTCCCGACGAAAACGCGAACGCCGCTTTCGTCGTTCACGAAGGCACGAAAGTTTTGCTTGTGGATAAAGTGGGCGAGTGGGGAAATGTCAAACTTGCCGACGGTAAAAAAGGTTGGGCGCCGCTTTCCACTTTCGAATTGATTTCAAAATAGCAAATCGCGATGGAAGAGAAAAAAGATAACGTTTACGCCGAACCGCTTTCGGAAATTGTCGATTTTAAGTTCGATGAAAAAGTGGCGAACGTTTTCGAAGATATGCTTCGCCGTTCTATACCAGGCTACGCCGCGTCGATTACGGCAATCGGATTGATTGCCAAGCGTTTTTTTAGGGAAGGGACGAATTGTTACGACTTGGGAAGTTCGCTTGGCGCGGCGGCGCTTTCGTTGAGTAAAAGTCTTGCGGGAAGAAAAGGAAAGATTTACGCAATCGATAATTCGCGCGATATGATTGAGCGAAGCCGCGAATTTATCGCCCGAAACGACGGAGGAATGCGCGTTGAACTTGTTTGCGCGGATATCTCGGACGTCAAAATCAAAAACGCTTCGATTGTCGTGCTTAATTACACCTTGCAATTTATTAGTCCCGAAAAACGCGAAACGCTTTTGCGCAATATTTACAACGGGTTGACAAAGGGCGGAGTGTTGATTGTTTCCGAAAAAATCAAACACGAAAACGCTGAAGAACAAGAAATAATGACGGAACTTTATCACGATTTCAAAGAATACAACGGCTACTCGCGAATGGAAATCAGCAGAAAGCGCGACGCCTTGGAAAACGTTTTAATTCCCGAAACAATTTCGCGGCACAAAGAACGGGCGGAGAGAATCGGTTTCGAGAAATTTTATCTTTGGTATAAATACTTCACTTTCGTTTCCTATTTTCTAATCAAATGATTTGCGAAAAGTCAAAAACTCTTGCTTTGCTTGAACAAAACGGGCTCGAAGCGTTTGCGAAAATTTACCTTGCCGCGCTTTCGGAACAAAAGAAGCGCGCCGATTATGAAAGGTTTGACAACACGCTTGCAAATCTTCCCGAAGCAACGCCCGAGTTAGTGGAATTAACCAAGCCAATCGTGAAAATCGGCGAGCCGCACGAAATAACTCTCGCAGCGAAAAGCGAACTTGAAAGTAATCTAAAACAATTAATGCCGTGGCGTAAAGGACCTTTCGAATTATTCGGCGTTCACATCGATGCGGAATGGCGTTCCGATTGGAAGTGGGCGCGTTTGGAAAATGAAATTTCATCGTTGGAAGGACGAAAAATTTTGGACGTCGGGTGCGGCAACGGCTATTATATGTTGCGAATGCTCGGCGCTGGCGCGAACTTTACGCTCGGCGTCGAACCGTATTTATTGAGCGTCGCGCAATTTTATTCGATTAAGAAATATTTACCCGATGCCCCGGCGCAAATTATTCCAGCGCGGTTCGAACGATTGCAGAAAGCGAAGTTTTTCGACACTGTTTTTTCAATGGGCGTGCTTTATCACAATCGCGAACCGTTGCAACATTTAGCGAAATTGCGCGACTTCGCAAGAGAAGGCGGCGAAGTGGTTCTCGAAACGCTGATAATAAAAGGGAAGAAAGGCGACGTTCTCGTTCCTTCCGGCAGATACGCGAAAATGCGGAACGTTTGGGCGCTACCGTCCGCCTTGACTTTGGAAGATTGGTTGAAGGACGTCGGCTTTAAGAACGTGCGTTTGATTAACGTTACGCCGACGACAACGGAAGAGCAACGCAAAACCGAATGGATGACATACGAATCGCTTGAAGATTTTTTGGACAAAAACGACAAGAGCATAACCGTTGAGGGTTATCCCGCGCCCATTCGCGCGATGTTTATTGCGGAAAGTCCTTAACGCCGCTTAAATCTTCCAGAAAAAAGTTAAATTGAAATTTAAGTTTTCGTCTCTGTAATTGTTTTCCTTTTCGATGAATTCATACCACCCGTGCAAAATTAAATTCAGTTTATCGGCAAGATTTGCTGTGACAAGAAAACTCGGGCCAACGCTTGTGTATTCGCTTACGGGGATTAAATTCAATTCATCGAAATCGGAAATCGCAAGATTAAAATATCTTACGCCCAAGCCGAATCGAAAAAAGTAAACGCGTGAAATTAAAAACGGTTCGGCAAAAATTTCTTTTCTGAATTGAAAAGGTTTTTCCGCGAAGTCGTTCCAATCGAACTCGCCTTGTTCGGCTAATTTTAAATAGCCGAAAAATCTGAAACCGAAATTCTTCGAAAAATTCACGGAACTCGAATCGCGAAAAAGCACTTGACGATAAGCGAACGATTGAAAATTTTGCAACAAATCCTCGAAATCGAAAACCGTGTAATTAGCGGAAATTTCCGCAGTGTTTTTCGACGTAACATTTTTACCCGCGTAAATCCCGTCGGCGGAAAATTTCAAAATGCGCTTGATATTGTTGTTCGAACTTCTTTCGGCGAAAATATAAACAACATGATTTTGACTCGCTTCCAAGTTGAAATTCATCTTAAACAAATATGAAAACTTACGCGTGTAAGTAAAGCGAAACATTGTGAGCAACTCGTCGCGGTCGTCGAAATTTTCTTCGCTCGGAGTGTCGTACGTTAACTTTCTGTGAAACGCCGAAAAGGAAAATTTGTCGCAACTTGTCAATTCGTAATTACCGCCGAGCGTAATGTAGCCGAGGCGCGAAGTGTTGTTTTTCCTTTCTTCTTGTTGCATTCGCAAATCGTAAAAGATTTCGTTTGCTCCGTTAATTGGATTAACCGAAAAAGTCTCTTCCTTTTCGTAGTAATTTATTTTCGCCGAAAGTCCGCCTCGCGCGAATTTGTAAAAACTTTCAAGCGTAAAGTTCAGTGTAAGTCTTTCCGTTACGGGGTCGAACGATGAAACGGTAACATATTGCGGAAGAATATATTTTTTTGTTCTGTCGATTTTTTGCGAGAGCAAAGATGCGGCGAAGTTCACCGAAAGATTTTTCATCGGACGAGTTAGAATTTTTTCTTCCGCGAAAAAGCGTCTCTCGTTTCGTCGCTCGATGTTGTGCGACGTGTTAAAATGCTCGCCGATAATGGAATCGACGGATATGTAAAAATCGCGACGGAGTTCGTTGTAGCCGGCGCGCAATTGATTTGCAAAGGTCGGCGTAACGCGACTAAAAAGAACGGCGTCGGCGTTGCGTTCGTAGTTTTTCCTCGGCGAGATGTCTTCGTTTGAAAAATGAAATTTGCCCGAAAGCATTTGATTTTCGAACGAATAATTTTTTATGTTTCCTTCGAACCCGTAAATTGCGCCGTTATCCGTTATTCCCGATTGCGAGTTCGCCGACACTCCGCCGAAGCCGTTCAGCTGCAAAACCGCGGAGTTGTAAGCAACGTAAAGCAAACCTTGATTTACTTCCGCGTTTGAAATCGCAAGTCGCTTGTCGTCGTTAAAATAATTTCTGCTTAAAAATATTCCCGCGCGAATATCGGTAAGCAACGAACGGTCGGCGTAGAATTTTACTTTTTGCGCGGTTCTGAAACTTTCCTGAGTTGTAAAAAAATAGGAGTTCGTAGTGTTTGCGTCCACCGCAAGATTAATCTTCCCGAAATTCTTTTTGTAAAAAAAATCGCCGAGAAAATTAAGCGTATTAAGATGTTTTACGGATTGGACGGAGAGCGCGTTGGTTTTATCGAGTGAAAAAAAATAATTCGTTGTGTCGCTTTGCGTTTGTGCGTTTGCAAGTATAGGCAATAAAATAAACGCTCCGAGGAAGAACGTTTTCGCAAATACCGAATTTATCTTGTCGAAACAAATCATTGCAAGCGCAACCGAAAGTAATTTGTGCGATTAAGTTTCAAATATAATAAAAAGCGGGAGTGTTTTTGCAACGAATTAAAAAGGCGGCGTCGGCGCGCGCCGAAATTATTTTTCCGTAAATCTCGCGCAATGTTTTAATTTTACGTATCAAAATTTCGGATACTCGTTTTGAAAAAAATTTTCATTCTCATAGCGATTTTACTTGCCCGAAGCGTTTTTGCGCAAAGCGGCGGCTTTTTTTCAGCCGAAGCAAGAACGGAATTCGCGAACGCGCTTTTTTGCGAAGGCGATTACATTCGCGCTTTTGACGAATATACTGCCGCGCTTTCATTAAATCCGAACGATACGTTGCGACTTTACGCGGGAATCAGTTTGCGAAATCTGAAACGATTTAACGAAGCGGAGGATTATTTCAAAGGCTTGTTTTACTTTTCCACGCTTGGAGACGAAGGACGCTGCGAATTTTTCAAAACGAAATTTATTCGCGGCGATTACGATTATTTTTTCAACGAAGAACCGTATCGGGAAACGTTTCCGAACAAGTATAACAGAGCGTTGCTTAAACTGAAATATTTCTCTGTGTTTTTGCTTCCCGAAAAACCGCTACCCGATTCGGCTAAATTCATTGCGCTTTACGATTACGACGAAGCGAAAAACGTCGCCGAATTTTACTCGCGCGCGAAAAACTTGCCGAAGAAAAATCCGACAACGGCGGCTCTACTTTCCGCCGTTATTCCGGGCGCGGGGAAAATTTACACCGAAAATTATTCGGACGGAATTACGGCGTTTCTTGCAACGGGACTTTTTTACGGGCTTGCGGCGTGGAAATTTTCCGACGATAAAAATCTCGCGGGCGCGCTTTTTACAGGCGTAGGTTTGTTTTTTCACATAGGCTCGGTTTACGGGTCCGCCGCTTCTGCTAAATTGTTTAACGAACGCGTGGAAGCGGAATTTGAAAACGATGCGCTTCGTTACGTTGAAAGTGAGGATTATTTTCTTCCCGATTTTTCGCCGTCATGCGGTAACGAAAACGACGCAAACGCGGAGGCGAAATGAGAAAAACGTTTGCGCTTTTTTTACTTGTTTTACCGCGATTTGTTTTCGCTCAGATTTCGGGCGACGCGCTCGAATTACAAAAGCGTTACGCCGACAGCCTTTTTAATGCGGAAAATTATTATCAAGCGATAACCGAATATAAGCGCCTCGCTTTTTTTGACTATGCGAAAAAATACGCCTACGATATAAATTACAAAATCGCGCTTGCGTATAAAGAAGGCGGATTTTACGATAACGCGGAAAGTTATTTCAAGCGCGCCGTCGAATGCGCTGAAAATATTGAGCAAAAGGAAAAGGCGCAAATCGAAGCGGTGAAAAATTTTATACTCGCGCGTAAAACCGACGACGCTTTGAATTATCTTGACGAACTCGAAAGCGCGGGCGAAGACGAAAGCGAAATAAATTATTGGCGCGGGTGGGCGCATCTTTTTGCGGGAAGACTTAATTTATCGGCTCGTTATTTTTATCTCGCCGATAAAAATCAAACGCTCGCCCGACAGGTTGATACTTACGCGGACAGTCTTTATTCGGTTTCGAACGTTAAACTTCTTTCATACATTATTCCTGGCGCGGGACAAATTTACGTGGGAGAATATTTTTCGGGACTGATGTCGTTCGCTTGGAACGCTCTGTGGATTTACGTAACCGCAAACGCGTTTGCCGACGGACGAATAATAGAGGGCTTCCTTGTAGGCGATTTATTGTGGCTTCGTTTTTATCGGGGCAACATTCAAAACGCCGAAAGGTTTGCTAACGAAAAAAATGTTAAATTATTAAATCGATTATTGGGAAATTTGCAAAGAAATTACAGAGGTGAAAAACCGTGAGTTTAAGCGAAGAAGAAATCAGACGAATAACTCTCGAAGCGATTAACGAACTCGGCGAAAAGGCTTCGCCCGCTTTGGTGAAAAGTATCGTGGAAAACGCGGTGAATAAAATTGACGGCGGCGAAATTCCGAAAGCCGAAAACGTTCGCAAATTCGACCGCGCAATTTTGACTTCGTTCGGAATTAATCGCCCGGGAGTTGTGGCGCAAATTACGGCGTTATTGAGCGAAGCGCAATGCGATTTGCGCGATATTTCACAAAAAATAATGGAAGATTTTTTTACGTTGATAATGATTGTTGATATGTCGAATTCGAAATACGGCTTAAAGGAACTCGACGAAAAATTGAACGCAATTGCGGAAAAGTTGAACATCAAAATTTTCTTGCAGCACGAAGAGGTCTTTCGCCAAATGCACAGAATATAATCTTGTTCTACAAAACGCGAACCGAAACAAGTCGGCTCGTTCCCTTGTGTTTATTCGAACTTAAAGTTTAAGGTGAATGATGAATTACGAATTTGAAGAAATTCTCGAAACAATAAAGATGACCGAAATCGAACATTTCGATATTCGGACGGTTACGCTCGGTATCAGTTTGCGCGATTGCGTTGACAGAAGTCTTGAAGTAACCAAACAAAAGATTTACGATAAAATTTTAAAATACGGAAAAAACCACGTGAAATTCGCTCGCGAAGTGGAAGAGCGTTACGGAATTTCGATTGCGAACAAAAGAATTTCCATTACGCCGATTTCTATTCCGTTCGATTATTTGAACCGTTACGAATTTATTGAAATCGCAAAAACGCTCGACAAAGTTGCGGCGGAAATCGGCATCGATTATTTGGCGGGCTTCTCCGCGCTCGTTCAAAAAGGTTTCACGAAAGGAGAACGCGAACTATTGGAAGCAATTCCGATTGCGCTTTCGCAGACCGAAAGAGTTTGTTCAAGCGTGAATATCGGTTCTACAAAGGCGGGAATAAATATGGACGCGGTGAATAAGACTGCGGAAATAATTAAGAAAACCGCCGAACTCACGAAAGAGCGCGATTCAATCGGTTGCGCGAAATTCGTCGTTTTTGCCAATGCCGTCGAAGATAATCCTTTTGTGGCGGGCGCGTTTCACGGCGTTTCCGAACCCGAAGTGGTTTTGAATGTGGGAATTAGCGGACCCGGCGTTGTGCTCGACGCAATAAAATCGGCGGGAAGCGTTGATTTGCAATCGCTTTCGGAAGTGATTAAAAAGACGGTTTTCAAAATCACTCGCGCGGGAGAATTAATCGGACGCGAAGTTGCCGAAAGGCACGGAATTCCGTTCGGTATTGTGGATATTTCGCTTGCGCCAACGCCCGCGCCCGGCGATAGCGTCGCGGATATTCTGAAAGCAATGGGCGTCGAAGATGTTGGAGCGCCCGGAACGACGGCGGCGCTTGCAATGTTGAACGACGCGGTGAAAAAAGCCGGACTGATGGCGAGTTCGTCCGTGGGAGGATTAAGCGGCGCGTTTATTCCCGTCAGTGAAGACCAAGGAATGATTGACGCCGTTAATCGCGGAAATTTAAGTCTTGAAAAACTCGAAGCGATGACGGCGGTTTGTTCGGTCGGTCTCGATATGATCGCGATTCCCGGCGATACGCCCGCAAGCACAATAGCGGGAATTATCGCCGACGAAGCGGCGATAGGAATAATTAACGACAAAACCACGGCGGTAAGAATTATTCCCGCTTACGGCAAGAAAGTCGGCGACGTTGTGGATTACGGCGGTTTGCTCGGACTTGCGCCGGTAATGCCCGTTCGGGAACTTGACAGCGGTGGCTTTGTAAACAGGGGCGGAAAAATTCCCGCTCCCACAAGAAGTTTGACAAATTAAGAAAGGAATAAATTTATGAAAAACAAAGGTCTTGCAATCGGTTGCGGAATCGGCGCGGTAATCGCGTTAATTGTAATCGGCGTTGTTATGTGGGGGGTGAGCGTTTACAATCAACTTGTAACGCTTGACGAAGAAGTGGCGAAAGCGTGGAGCCAAGTGGAAAATCAATATCAACGTCGCGCCGATTTAATTCCGAATTTGGTTAACACCGTAAAAGGCGTTGCGAATTTCGAAAAGGAAACCTACACGGCGGTTGCCGAAGCGCGTTCCAAAGTAAATCAAATTAAACTTACTCCCGAAATGCTTTCGGACCCGAACGCGTTTAAGCAATTCCAAGCGGCGCAGGACAATCTGGGAAGCGCGCTTTCCCGTTTGCTCGTTACGGTTGAGCGTTATCCCGAATTGAAAGCGAACGAAAACTTTTTACAATTGCAAGCGCAATTGGAAGGAACGGAAAATCGCATTGCCGTGGAACGCAAGCGCTATAACGAAGTCGTAAGAGAATACAACACGCGCATTCGTCGTTTTCCCGGAAATATAATTGCTAATATGACGGGCTTCCGCGAAAAACAATATTTCGCGGCGGCGGAAGGCGCAAAGGAAGTTCCGAAAGTAAAATTCTAAACAACGAAAGTTTTGTTTGCGCGCTCTTTGCGGATTTTTGCAAGGGGCGCCGAACATTCTAAATTAAATTGAATTGAAAAACATCTCGCAAAATATTGTCGAAATAAAGAAGCGAAGCGTTCTGATTTTGCTTGCGCTTCTTGTATCTTCGCGCGTTCTTTTCGCAATTGACATTCCGAAACTTCACCGCTATTGCAACGATTTTACCGGCACGCTTACTTCGCAACAGCAGAGACTTATTGACAACGCTTTGAGAGATTTCGAAGAAAAGACGTCGAACCAAATTGTTTTTTTAATGATTAATTCGCTCGAAGGCTACCCGATTGAGGAATATGCGATTGAAGTTGCGGAGAAAAATAAAATCGGGACGAAAGAACACGATAACGGCGTGCTTTTTGTTGTGGCGAAAGAGGACAAAAAAATGCGCATCGAAGTCGGTTACGGATTGGAGGGCGCGTTGACCGATGCGCTTGCAAGTTCGATTTTGCGTAACGAAGTTCGTCCGTATTTCAAGCGCGGCGATTATTTCCACGGCGTAATTGCCGGCTTGGACGCAATAATGAAAGCGACCCAGGGCGAATACAAAAACACCAAGAAAAAACGCGTTGCGGAAGAGCGCGATTTCTCAATCGGAAATTTGATTTTCCTTTTCATCATTCTTTTTCTGCTTCTCGGCGGAGGGAGAGGCGGACGCGGAGGCGGTGTCGGTTGGTTTTTGCTCGGCTCAATGCTCGGTTCGGGTTCGCGCGGCTCATACGGCGGCGGCTCGTTCGGTGGCGGCGGTTTCGGCGGATTTTCCGGCGGTGGCGGTTCGTTCGGTGGCGGCGGCGCAAGCGGAGGGTGGTAGAATAACTCGCAAGGACTGA
>CAYZMW010000108.1:0-4271 GCA_964479645.1 uncultured Melioribacter sp.
TTGTTTTTTTATCCCGCTATGGCGGGAAAAATTAAATTCCGCCTTGTTTGAACAACCAATCAACCAATCAGCCAATCAGCCAAAATTCATCATTTTTTCAATCCCGCTCCGGCGGGGCAACATTCATAATTCATAATTAAAAGAAATCCGCGTCATCCGTGTTCCATTACATAAAAGACGCGCTCTCGCATGTCTCCATATTTATTTGAAAACACTTTTGAATTTTTATTTCGCCTTTTGAATTGGTTTTCTCAACCTAAATTAGCAGTATGCTTTCGAACTTGTAATCGCCGAATTAAAATATTGTTTTTGCTCTGAAAGTTTCCTTCCTTATTTTATGACGTTCGAAAAATAAAAGGAGAAAAAGAATGAAAAGAACGGTACTTGTTACGGGCTCTACCGACGGAATTGGAAAACAAACGGCTCTTGAACTTGCAAAACGCGGTTTTCATGTAATCGTTCACGGACGCAAGGAGGCGAAGTGCGTTCGCACGCGTGACGAAATCCTATACAATGTTAACAATGCGGAACTTGATTACGTCGTTGCGGATTTCGCTTCGTTCGATTCGGTGAGAATTCTTTTCGAAGAAATAAAAATGAAATACGACAAACTCGACGTACTCGTCAATAATGCGGGCGTTTTCATGAACGAACGCGTGATTACCGCCGACGGTTTCGAAGCGACTTTTCAGATTAATCATCTCAGTCCCTTTTTGCTTACGAATTTACTTTTTCCTTTAATTGAAAAATCGGACGACGGCAGAATTGTTAACGTCAGCTCTATCGCGCACAAATGGGCGAAGTTGGATTTTGACAACCTTAACGGGGAAAAAGGTTACGACGGACAAAACGCGTATTCGATTTCCAAACTCGCCAATATATTGTTTACGTACAAACTTCACAGAATGACAAAGGGCAAACCCGCCGTCAATGCGCTACATCCGGGCGTAATCGGAACAAAATTGCTTTATGCGGGTTGGGGAATGGGCGGAGATTCGCTTGAAAACGGCGCAAAGACTTCGGTTTATCTCGCTTCGTCCGAAGAGGTAAAAGGAGTTTCGGGAAAGTATTTCGTAAATATGAAAGAAGAAAAATCCTCGCCTATAACTTACGATGAAAACTTACAAGATGAATTTTGGCAATATTGCGTTAAATCTGTCAATCTTTAAGAAACGAAATGACAAGCGTCGGGTTAAAAATCGAAAAAAGGAGAAAAAATGAACAGTTCAATTGAAAAAAATCAAATCAGAATAGGCTCTTTTTTCGGAACGCCGCTTGTGTTTGATTTTTCGTGGTTTCTTGTCGCTTTATTCCTTACGTTTATTTTAGCGGACGGTTATTTCCCGAAAGAATATCCCGAATGGAGTAAAGCGGCGGACTTTATTATCGCCGCAATAACAGTGGCGCTTTTTTTCGCAAGTATTTTAATACACGAACTTGCGCATTCTTACGTCGCTCTTAAATTCAATTATTCGGTGAGAAAAATAAAACTTTTTATTTTCGGCGGAATTACCGACATGGATGAACCGAAAAAGGCGAGCGAGGAGTTTTTTATTTCAATTGCGGGACCCGTCGCTTCCTTAATTCTTGCGTTTCTTTTTTACATTGCGTCCGTAATGTATGCCGAAAATCATTATGTTTATGCTTTTACGCATTATTTATATTTAATTAATTTGCTTCTCGGCTTGTTCAATTTACTACCAGGTTTTCCGCTTGACGGCGGAAGAATTTTACGCGCGATAATTTGGAAATACACGCAAAACTTTACGCGCGCAACGAATATTGCCGGTACGGTCGGGCGGTTTATCGGCTTCGCTATGGTTGGTATCGGGTTTCTTGAAATGATGGCGGGATATTTTGCGGACGGACTTTGGCTTTCGTTTATCGGTTGGTTCTTGGAAAGCGCGGCATTTTCGCAAATTCAAAAGCAGGAAATCGAAAAATTGCTTTCGGGTCATAGAGTTAAGGACGCCATGACGCGTGCGTACGGACTTTTACCGTTTGATACCACCGTTCGTGAGTTTGTGGAAGACGAAGTTTTCACGCGGCATCGTCGTTTCTTTTTCGTAGAACGTGAAGGAAAAATTATCGGCGGATTAACTTTACACGACGCAGCGAAAGTCCCGCGCGAAGAATGGGACTCGGTTACCGTGGAAGAAATAATGACGCCGCTTTCGAAATTGTCCAAGGTCAGCGAAAATTTACCGCTGATAAGAGCGTTAAAGAAGATGAACAAGGACGGCGTAAATCAACTTCCGGTCGTGAATAAGAACGGTGAAATAAAAGGGATTTTAACGCGTGAAAGTTTGGTGACTTATCTCGCGTCTCTTTCGGGAACAAGAAAATAGAAAACAAAAGCTCTCTGTTTTATTCTGCTTTATCAAAAAAACAATGACGCGTAGAAAGATTATACTGATTGCCCATGGTCGAACTGGAAATAGCGGAAAAGCATAAATATCGGTTAACTCTGCGTCTCAAAGTTTTTTTCCTTTTACGTTTCGAGTAAATGTTTCGTTTTCAAAGACGCTGTTCGCTCAATTCCAAACGGAAAGTTGGCGAACAGCGTTTGTTTAATTTTTTTATCGGAAAAACTTATTACAATTTTTATTTCATCAGAATCATTTTCTTCGTTGAAACGAAACTTCCCGCGCGTAACGTGTAAAAATAAACGCCGCTCGGAAGTTTGCTTGCGTCGAATTGTACCGTATAATTTCCAGGCGCTTGTTCTTTGTTTACAAGCACCGCGATTTTTTGTCCCAATGAATTAAATACTTGTAGCGACACAGTCACACCTTGGCGTGATGTCGCTACGCCCCGCGTAACAGGTAGAGAATACATAATCGTCGTTGTAGGATTAAACGGATTAGGGTAGTTTTGATGTAAATAAAAACTTTTCGAAAGAAGAATTTCTTCCGTGGAAGATACATAACTTGAATAAATGTCAAGGGTAACCGCACTCAAATACATTTCAAAACCGTTCGGAGCAATAAAATTCATTGTTCCCAAATCATGTATCCATTCGCTATTAATTTTATCCCATCTGAAACTTTCGGCGTGTGATATGACCTCGTTTTCATTGTACTCGTAGATTTTCTTCAATTCGTTTTCCCATAAAGAATCGTTATTGTTGAAACGTTGCTCAATTTCCGAAATCTTCTGATCATTATCGTTATAGGTAAACATTATTCTGGTATCAGGATACAAATCTCCCATGAATAACCTATAGAAAGCCAATTGAGCCATCAATCCGTGTTCATTGTACGAAAAGAGAAACTGCCCCTCATATACCCAATCGGAGTCAAACCATTCATATACGTTTATAATTTCTATTTGTCCGTTTTCGTTCATAGTATAAAAATCTTGCTCGACATTTCTCCATGAACCATTTTCCCAAACTTCGTAAAATGTTGAATGCAATATTCCCAAGGAATCATACGTCCATAAATAGTGGAATTTGTTTTCCCATTGGTTTTCAATCCTCATTTTCGTGTAAAATTCGGTCGGCACGCCGTTTTCGGAATAATCATAATCCACGAGATAAATACTCTGCCAAAAACCGTCCGCGTTCCAACTTTCGATTAAAGACGTATCGACAAGATTTCCTGAAATATATGTCCATGAATATCTCATATAATTGTTCCAAATGTTAGAGCGATATCCCACCGAATCGGCTATAATATTTCCCAAATAATCGTATTTGAAATGATGAATGTTCACCACTCCATCTAAATCGGCGTAAATGCTGTCTATTTGAAATCCTTTGCTTGCGAATTTCGTTGATTGGAAATTAATAAGTCGATTAATAATCTCATCTCTTTCCGTATTCGGAAAATGAAGACTTCGAAAATTTTGTGCATGTACAGTAAAAAACATAGGAAGTAAAAACAAAAAACTTAATAATTTTCTCATATCACACCTACGAATTTTGTTAATAACTAACGCTTTTCTCTGTTTAGCGAAAACATCTTTATTCTCTTTTCCTTTTTTAACTCTTTCTACAACTTCTCTAAAGAGTCACGATTTAATACGTTATTTTCTCTTTGGACTTCAACTCGTTACATGTCGCTAATTTTCTATTTCATCAAAATCATTTTCTTCGTCGAAACAAAACTCCCGGCGCGTAACGTGTAAAAATAAACGCCGCTCGGAAGTTTGCTCGCATCAAATTGCACCGTGTAATTTCCCGCCGCTTGTTCTTCGTTTACAAGAACCGCGATTTTTTGCCCCAATGAATTGTAAACTGTTAACGCTACATTTACGACAGATTGCTT
>CAYZMW010000109.1:0-7233 GCA_964479645.1 uncultured Melioribacter sp.
ACAAGAACCCCATTATGTTCAAAAAAATTTTTTTTCTTTGGAACTTTTATTTTTTCGCTCTGTTTTATCACATTCGATTTTGTTTTACTTCAAAATTCTCGGAGAAGTAAATGGGAATAATCGTTGAAAACCTCACCAAAACTTACGGCACACAACGCGCCGTCGATAACATCTCATTCGAAGTAAAAACCGGCGAAATTCTCGGCTTCCTCGGTCCCAACGGCGCGGGGAAAACCACCACGATGAAAATCATCACTTGTTTTATGGCGCCTACTGCGGGCGACGTTAAAATCGGTGAAATTTCGATTTACGACGACCAGGACGCCATAAAACGAAAAATCGGTTACTTGCCCGAAAGCAATCCGCTTTATCTCGATATGCCGGTTCTCGAATATTTGGAATTCGCGGCGTTAATCCAAAAAGTGCCGAAAGAGAAAGTGAACGAACGCATTGCCGAAATGGTTCACATTACCGGTTTGAACGCCGAAAAGCATAAGAAAATCGGCGAACTTTCGAAGGGTTACAGACAGCGCGTCGGACTTGCGCAAGCGTTAATTCACGACCCGGAAATTTTGATTTTGGACGAACCGACAACAGGGCTCGACCCGAACCAAATCGTCGAAATTCGAAATCTCATTCGCGAAATCGGGCGCGAAAAAACTGTTATTCTAAGCACGCACATTCTTCCGGAAGTGGAAGAAATCGCCGACAGAATAATAATTCTCAACAACGGAAAAATAGTCGCCGACGGCACGGCGGAATCTTTGCGCAGGCACGCATCCGGCAACGAAGTTTTGCGCGTTCAAATTCTTGACGCCGACGTAAACACGGCGGCTAACGCTTTGCAAAATCTCGAAAGCGTCAAAGCCGTCGATTTCGTTCCAGAAGCGGAAAACACTTTTATCGTTACCAGCGAAGAAGGCGCATCTTCGCGCAGAGATATTTTCAACCTTTGCGTTTCGAACAAGTGGTTCTTATCCGAACTTGCGCCGATTGAAACTAAACTTGAAGACGTTTTCCGTGAACTGACGATGAACTGACGTCTTTTTGAAAATTCATTAAAAAATTTTTGAAATAAAAAACGAAACGGAACTATGAACGCTTATTTGACAATCGCAAAAAGAGAAGTTAATTCGTTTTTCGATTCGCTTACCGCTTACGTTTTAATTGTTGTTTTCCTCGGTTTGAGCGGCTTTTTCACTTGGATTTACGGCTCCGATATTTTCTTCGTCGGACAAGCCTCTTTGCAATCGTTTTTCGCGGTGGCGTATTGGTCGCTGTTCTTTTTTATTCCCGCTCTGACAATGCGCTCTATCGCCGAAGAAAAACGAAGCGGCACGCTCGAATTCATTTTAAGTAAACCGGTAAGCGATTTCCAACTCGTTACGGGAAAATTCATCGCCGTATTCGAATTAATCGTTATCGCGCTTTTGTTTACGCTTCCGTATTACATTACGGTCGCTTTCCTCGGTCCGATTGACCACGGCGCGGTTATTTGCGGATACTTCGGAATGCTTTTGATGAGCGCCGTATTGATTTCAATCGGAATTTTCGCAAGCAGTTTAACAAGCAATCAAATCGTGGCGTTCTTGCTTGCGCTATTTATCGGGGTTTTCTTTATGGTTATTTTCGACGTTCTCGCCGCGAATTTCACGGGCGCGCTCGGAACGTTTTTCAGTTATTTGAGTTTGTCAACTCACTATGAATCAATGGCGCGCGGCGTAGTGGATTCGCGCGACGTTATTTATTTCCTTTCTCTGACATTTTTGTTTTTGTTTTCCGCAACAATGGTTTTGTCAAAAAGAAATTTAGTAGAATAGGCTATGTTTACGAAAAAAACATATTACACGATTATCGCTCTTACGCTCGGCATCGTTCTTGTTCTGAACATCATTAATTACAAACTTTACGTGCGCTTGGATTTTACGCAAGATAAACGTTACAGCTTGAGCGATGCGACAAAAGGCATTTTGGACGAACTGACCGAACCCGTTACGGTAACGGCGTATTTTTCCGAAAATCTTCCGCCGGATATTGAGCGATTGCGTAAGGAATTGCGCGATATGCTCGTGGAATATTCGAATTATTCGGACGGCTACGTCGTTTACGAATTTCTCGATCCGAATGCCGATCCGAAAATCGAAATGAAAGCGCAACAGGCGGGAATTGCGCCGGTTATGATTAACGTGCGCGAAAAAGACCAATTGAAACAGCAGAAGGCGTATCTCGGCGTTGCGTTGCAATTCGAAGATAAAACGGAAGCGATTCCGCTTATTCGTCCCGATACGCCGCTCGAATATGAACTTTCTTCCGCAATAAAAAAGATTTCGGCTAAAAACAAACCGAAAGTTGCGTTCTTGCAAGGACAAGGCGAACCGACGCTCTCGGAAATGCAACAACTTTACGATGCGCTTTCGGTAACGCACGAAGTAACCGAAGTCACTTTCTCCGATACTTCCGGCGTGCCGGCGGACGTTTCCACGCTTGCAATAGTCGCGCCGAAAGATACGATTCCCGACAAGTATTTAAAATATCTCGACGATTTCGTGAAAAACGGCGGCAACGTCGTAATTGCGCTTAATCGCGTTGACGGAATTCTCAGCGAAGCGCGCGGTGTAGGCGTTTCGACGGGATTTGAAAAATGGCTCGAAAAACTCGGCGTCAACGTTAATGAAAATTTCGTAATCGACGAACAATGTAGCAACATTATGGTTTCGCAACGTCAGGGAATTTTCACAATCAACACGCCGATTTCATTTCCCTACTTGCCGATTGTTACGAATTTCGCGAAAGATAATCCGGTTACCGCCGGATTGGAAAGCGTGATGTTTCCGTTCGTAAGTTCAATCGATTATTCCAAAGCGGATTCTGCGATAAAAGTCACTCCGCTTTTGCGCTCGTCGAAAGTTTCGGGAACGCAAACTCCGCCGATTTATTTCGACGTGATGAAAAAATGGAAACGCAGCGACTTTAAGGAATCGGGTTTGGTTCTCGGCGTTGCGCTCGAAGGGAAATTGCTCGGCGATAAAACAACGCGTATGATTGTCTTCGGCGACGGCGATTTCGTAGTTAACGGTAGCGGACGTCAAGCGCAAAAGTTGCAGGAAGATAATATTAATCTTATGGCGAATGCAATCGATTGGCTTTCGGACGATACGGGCTTGATTGCGCTTCGCACGAAGGTAATTACTTCTCGTCCGATTGATGCGACGATTTCGGATGCGACTAAAACGGTTCTGAAATACGTTAATTTCTTACTCCCGATTTTGCTTGTGATTATTTACGGCGTTTTCAGATTTCAAACGAAGAAAAAAGTAAGAGAAAAATTAATGGCGATAAACTATGAAGAATAAAAGACTGATAAATACGCTCGCTTTAATTCTCGGGGTTTTGGTTGTCGTTTATCTTGCGACGATTGTTTTCGGCGGAAAAAACGAACGTAATTTCAAAAGCGAATTGATTAACGTTGACACGTCCGCCGTTTCTCAAATACTTCTTTACCCCGAAACTTACAATCACAAAGAAGTTAAAATTTACAAAGACGGAAACGCTTGGAAAGTGAAAATTTCAGAAACAAAATCCGTGAGCGTTCCGAAAGATAAAATAAAAGGTTTGTTACAAAAACTCACGGAATTGAAAATCGAACGACTTGTTGCGCGCACGCCCAAGCGCTGGTCGGCGTTCAAAGTCGATACGCTCGGAACGCGCGTGAAAGTTTACGAAGGCTCGAACTTGTCGGCGGATTTCGTTGTGGGTAAATTCGAAATGCAAGGAAGACGAAACTTCATCACATACGTCCGCAACTCGGACGAAGACGAAGTTTACTCGGTAAACGGTTTTATCTCCACGGCATTTAATCGAAAACCCGATTCGTTTAGAAATAATTACGTCTTCCGCGGAAACAAAGCCGATTGGAACAAACTCGAATTTGTTTACCCTGCGGATTCTTCGTTCACAATGGTTAAAGATAGTTCGAACCATTGGTTCGCAAACGGAACGCAACTCGATTCCGCCGACGTGGAAAAATATTTGACATCGATTTCACATCTGTACGGAACGACGTTCGTAAACGAATTTCCGAACGATTTCCCGAAAACGCCCACGATGACGCTGAAAATATACGGCAAAAACGGAATGGCAGAAATCACTTGTTATGTAAAGGGCGATAAATCGATTATCACTTCCACATACAACAGCGAAAATTATTTCGACGGAACAAAAGCGAAACTTCAAGGTAAGATATTCAAAGGAAAATCTTATTTCCTAAAAGATGCGAAAAAACACAAGGGAAAAGGAAAGTAGTCTCATAGCGCCTCCTATTTGTGAGAACGGCGACTTATCAAGCAAAATCGGTAAGTCGCCGTTTTTTATTTCTCCTCTCTTTTTCAAAATTGATAATTTGCATTGAAAGCGAATTATTTATATATTTTATTAACGTTTATTATCATTTCCGTGAAATGAATATTATTCTTAAGAAATCCGAAGATAACTTTAACGCAGGGAGATTATTAAAAAAAGAAGGGTTTTATGCTTCAAGCATTCACTGTTTTTATTATTCTACCGTCCAATTAATGATAAATATATTAATAAATTATGATAACATGACAGAAAAAGATATCGAACAAAAATCAATTGAAAGTAAACGAGGTTTTCACAATTGGATAATAAACAATATCTATAATAAGTTTACAAATGAGAAAGATCAAATTAAATTTAACAATGAAATTCATAAACTTAAAAATAAAAGAGTAATTGCCGATTATAAAAACAAAGAAATAACTTCCGAAGATAGTATTTCCTCGGAAAGCACAAGCGAAAAAGTAATTGATTTACTATTAAAATTAACATAAGGCTTATATATGAAACTTTCATCTATCAATTTTATTAAAGAAAATTTAAACGAAATTGTTAATAATTTCCCGTATGTCAAGTGCTCTTACGGTATTGATGAATTCGACGAAACACATATTATTAAGGTGACACCTAAAGAGTACTTTGAGCTCGACGAATTTTTAATATTTCAAAAAAAAATCATAGATAATTTCATCAAGTTTTTCCCCGAACAAGGCGTTTTTTTTATTAGCGATAATGACGATATTGATATTGAAAATGTAATTTACGAAACTGAAGGAATTTTGTACAAATTAGCCGTTAAATCTTTGACATATAATTTTGCCGATATTGAAATATTTGACAGTTCTTTACCGCTACTTGAAGAGAGTCAAAAAATAACGTTTTATTCTTCTCATTTTAACGACAATGAAAATTTTTCGAAGCAAGATTTTAACATTAGTTCCGAATATTCAGAATTCGAAGAAACATTTAAAGTAACCACAACTCAAGAAGGCAAAATGGACACAACACTTAACGAAACTCAAGCTAACATTCCACACGCGGCATAATGGAAAAGAATACATACAAATTATTAAACATCATTTTGTTAGAAAGCGAATTTAAGCGCCTCGAACAAATTCAGTTTTCGCAAGAATTTAAATCCGATTTACAAATCGGCGTGCAAAACAATATCAAAGAAAATAAAATTACAGTAACTCTGGAAGTGAAATTCAATGCTAAACACGAAGAAATTGAGTACATTTTCGCAAGAATTAAAATGACTGGTATCTTTGAGTTTCCAACAGGCAACAAAAATATCGTACCTTCTCCAAATGAATTCGCTCAAATAAACGGTCCCGCAATAATTTTCCCGTTTATAAGAGAACATTTAGCAACCGTGACGTTAAAAGCGGGAATTCCTCCTATACTTTTGCCGCCTATTAATTTCGTAAAACTTTCAAGAGCGCACAAAGACAAAACCGACTAAAAAAACTATAGCCGCCCTATATTCTTCATTTCAAGATCCAACAACCATTCTTTTCGCCGGATGCCCGCGGCATAGCCTACAAGTCTTCCGTTCTTCCCGATGACACGATGACACGGAATAACAATTGCGATTTTGTTTCTGTTATTTGCAAGTCCCACGGCGCGCATCGCTTTTGGCTTCCCGATTTTCTCCGCAATTTCGGAGTATGCCCGCGTTTCGCCGTAAGGTATTTCAAGCAACGCTTTCCACACTTCGACAAAAAAAGGCGTGCCGCTCAATTCCAACGGCAAATCGAAATTTTTTCTTTTCCCTTCGAAATATTCTTTCAATTGTCTTTTCGTTTCGGCAGTGATTTTATTGGGCTTCGCGGTTTCAGTCTCCGCATCTTCAATAAATTCAACGGAAAGAAGCGCGCTGTTATTAGCAGTGATACGAAGTGTCCCGATTGGCGAACGAAAAAACTCGTAAGCGTTTTCCCGCATTTCGTTAAAGATTATTTTTCAGATAAACGATATTGTCGATTTCCGAAGGATCGTGTTTTCTCAAAACCGCAAGATAGTAGGAGATCCAATCGCCGAGATAAACCAAATCGAAAATGCGGATTTTGAATTCCTCCTCATCGCTTTGAAAATTAAGCACTTCGGCGCCCGCCTTCTTAATGAGTTCGCTTGTAATTGTAATTCGCTTTCCGATTTGCGGATGATACGACGTGTCGTTAATCATTATCACTTTTGCGCGAAATTGCGCCTCGTCGAAAGTTTCCCAACCGATTATTTCGTTGTGATTCATTTCGGGCAGTACGTTAAAAAATGCGTGTGATTTCGAATTTTCATTAAATTGTCCTTTCATTCGCACGGCGATCGTCGCGGTTTTATTTGCAACGCCGTAAATTACGGGAACAAATCCGAGCAAACTTTCCGCAAGCGAAAGCGCTTTATTGTTCTCTCCCGAATATTCTTCACCCTTGTTTTTTATAAGAGAGATAATTCTTCCAACGATTTCATCGTGATTTTTCGCTATCCCCAGCGTTTGGAATATTTTCAGAAGCGCAAAGAAGCTTGAATAAAGGGCGTATCGCGGTTGAAACCCGCTTTGCATAATAAAATAAGGCAGTTCGTGCTCGCGTGCAAAGGCAAGCAGTTTCCCACCCGTAGTGACGCAGGTAATTTGCGCTCCTCTTTTCAAGGCTTCTTCCGCCGCGCTTAATGTCTCCTCGGTATTGCCCGAATAAGACGAGGCGATAACGAGCGTGTTTTCATCGGCAAACGCGGGCAAACCGTAATTTCTATTAACGTAATACGGATAAGGGAATTCTTCGGAAAGGAAATCGGCGATTAAATCACCGCCGATTGCCGAACCGCCCAAACCGCTAACAATTATGTTTTTTATTTTCTCAGTGTCAATTCCCTCAG
>CAYZMW010000110.1:0-16797 GCA_964479645.1 uncultured Melioribacter sp.
TAGGACGAAATAACTTTTTCGTTTTCAATGTCGAAATCGGGCGCGAAGAACTTATTGAACAAAACCAAGCCTTTGACGCAGGTTTCGGAAAGTCGCTCTATCATTCTTGCCAAATCGGAAAAATAACTGCTTATTTTAAGCGTTACGGGAATGTTTATTGTGTTTAAAACCTTTTCAATGATATCGAAATAAAGTTTTTCCTGTTCTTCGCAAGTTTTCTTATCGTCGGAAGGAAACAAAAACATATTCAGCTCAAGCGCATCCGCGCCCGCCTCTTCTATTTTCTGCGTAAAATAAGTCCATTCGTGATTAGAAACGCAATTGATACTCGCAATAACGGGAATATCGACCGCGTTTTTCGCGTCGTTTATCAGTTTAATATAACCGGAAATATTGTCGTGTTTGATTTTCGCATCGTAGTAATCGAAAAGACTTTCGTCGTAGCCCTCTTTGATTGCGGCTTTTATTTCGCTTTCCATTTCAAGAGTAATTTCCTCTTCAAAAATGGAACGAAGCACCACCGTCGAAACCCCCGCGCGTTCGAGTTCTTCTATGCCTTTTACGTTGTCAGTCAGAGTTGAACTTGATGCGATAATCGGATTTTTAAGTTCGATGCCCAAATAGTTTGTTCTTAAATCCGCCATTTTATTCTCTTTCTTTTTGTTGGCTTTCTATTGGGAAGCGGCGGAAAAATTCATTTCTCCGCCGCTTACGATTTCAATTATTTCTTGCTGAAAATATATTTTTCAATTCCTTTTACGGCGCGGTAACCGTCGGCGATTGCGCTGATAGCGTCCGCGCGATTATTCGCAATATCACCGCCCGCAAAAATCCAATCGACGGTTGTTTGTTGCGCTTCGTTAACGACAATTCTTCCGCGCTTGATTTCGATGTTGTTTCGAATTTCTTCGGGAATGAACGAATAATCCGCGCCTTGTCCGATAGCCGCAATAACAGCCGTAACTTCGAGAATATGTTCGTCGCCTTCGATAATCCGCGGGCGCGGTCTTCCGCCGTTCGGGTCGGGCACCATTTCGGCGTTAGCGTATTTAATCGCTTTTACGCGACCGTTATCGTCGGTGATAATTTCAAGCGGTATCGCTTGCGGTTTGATAATTACGCCTTCGTCTTCCGCGCCTTCTATTTCTTCCCAATCCGCGGGCATATCGGCAACGCGACGACGATAAAGAATTGTAACTTCCGCGCCGAGTCTGCGCGAAACTCTTGCGGCGTCAATCGCAACGTTACCGCCTCCGATTACAGCAACTTTGTCGCCAATGTCAACCGGCTTGTCGCTGTTTACGTCACGCAAGAATTTAATCGCTTGTATCGAGCCTTTCGCGTCTTCGTTCGGAATTCCGAGTTCGTAAGGATGTTCGAAACCAATTCCGATAAAGACCGCTTCGTGGCGTTTGTGAAGTTCTTCGAAAGAAATATCTTTTCCGATTTCGGTGTTGTAAAGTATTTTAACGCCGATGCTTTCCATATATTCGATTTGCTTATCAACGCTATCGAGCGGCAAGCGATATTTCGGAATTCCGTACATAATCATACCGCCGGCGTGCGATTTCGCTTCGTAAATCGTAACGTCGAAACCGCGCAACGCAAGATAATACGCCGCCGTAAGTCCCGAAGGTCCAGCGCCGATAATTCCGACCGAATGGCCGTTTTGCGGTAGAATGGTCGGATTGACGATTTCGCGTATCATTTCCTTGCTTGTCGCTTTTTCGGTGGCGTAGCGTTTCAGCCAACGAATTGCAACCGGTTCGCCGCGCTTGCTGATTGCGCACACTTCTTCGCAGCGACGCGTACAAACTTTACCGCAAGTTTCGCCGAGCGGATTGTTGTCGTAAATGATTTTAATGGCGTCATCTTCCTTGCCTTGCGCAATCGCGTTAATATATTCGGGAATGTGCATATGAACGGGACAAACTTCCGAGCAAATACCGCAACCGACGCAACGTTCGGCTTCCTTGCGCGCTTCTTCTTCCACGTAGCCCAAAACGACTTCCGCAAACGATTTGACACGCTCTTTGCCGTCGAGTTCGCGCATCGGGACGCGTTGATAATCGAGAAGCGAATGTTTTTCGTCGCTGACAAACGATTTCTTCTCCTTGCCGTCGGGATTATCAACGCCCGGCGTCCACAAGAATGAATTCGGGTCGTCGGTTACGTAAATGTAATCCGTCGTAAGCGAAAGCGAGCCGGTGGGACAAACTTCCACGCAAAGCGCGCACCAGCAACAACGTCCGTTATCCACACGCGGACGCAAACCGCTGTCACCGGGTTTCGCTTCGATGCCTTCGACTTCAACCATATCGATTGCTTGATTTTGGCAAATGGTCGAACACGTTCCGCAACCGATACACTCTTCCAAATCATTATAATGCAAGCCTCTGTAACGCGGCGCGGTTTCCTTTTTCTCAAAAGGGAATTGAACGGTGTGCGGTTTTTTACCGAGTTGTTTTACCGCGTTAAACGGCGATATTATTCCTTTTATATCAAATGCCATAAATCTACCTCTAACGTTCCATTTCGGGTGGACAAGTGCCTAAACTGTTCATTATGAATGAAACATCCGCAATGTTCGCGCCTTCGAGAACTTTCTCCAAAAGCGAAATTCCATGCACGTACGCAGGTCCTCTGACGTGAACGCGACGCGGTTTCAACGAGCCGTCGCTCACAACGTAATAGCCGAATTCTCCGCGCGCCGATTCGGTTTTAACGTAGGCTTCGCCGGGCGGAACTTTCCAATTGAGCGGATTCGGCACTTTGTTGTAAAAATCTCCCGAAGGCATTTTTTCAATAACTTGGCGCACAATCGAAATGGATTGTTCGAACTCAATTCTTCTTACCATTGCGCGCGCCCAAACGTCGCCGCCTTCGTAAGTGGGAACGATAAAATCGAGTTTATCGTAAACTTCGTACGGTTCGTCTATTCTTACGTCGTGTTTAATTCCGCAACCTCTCAAAGGCGCGCCGACAACGCCCCATTCGAGCGCTTTTTCTTTCGGAATTACACCGACGCCTTTCGCTCTTTTGTAGAAAAGCGCGTTGTCGAACAAAAGATTGTCGTAATCCTTCAAACGTTGTTCGAGATAATCCATAACGCGTAAAACTCTATCGGCGAAACCTTCGGGCAAATCGCGACGAACTCCGCCCGCCCAAATGTACATATGATAAACTCTTCCGCCGGTCAATTCTTCGAACAAATCGAGAATGTAATCGCGGTCGCCGACAGTCCATTGCGGCATCGTGTAAAGTCCCATCGAGCCGGATTGACCGCCCATCCAAAGCAAATATGTGGCGAGACGCGAAAGTTCGAGCACAAGCACGCGAATGTATTTTGCGCGTTCGGGCACTTCCCGTCCTTCTATTTCTTCAATCGCCCGTGCAAGATTTTCTTCGTTCGGGTCGGGTTCCGGCACGCAAATACGGCATACAATCGGGAAGCATTGCATCCAGTTGCGCACTTCCATTAACTTTTCGAACGCTCTGTGCAAATAACCGATATGCGTTTCGGCTTTAATGATGGTATCGCCCGTAACTTTGAGTTTCACCATCATATTCCCGGTAATGCCGGGGTGTTGCGGTCCTAAATAAATCGTGGTTTCTTTTTCTCTCATCAGGTGTTCCGTACAGAATAAATTTTTGCCAAATCGGGTATTTCTTCGCCGCTATGTTCGCTGATTGTTTCTCTAACGTCTTTGGCGTCTTCTCTTCCTTCGCGCATAAAGAACGTTTCGCGGCTGTATTTTACCGTGTCGAAATCTTTTCTCATCGGCGGGATATTGTCCCAATCTTCCAAAATCAAATCCCGCTTGTCGTCGTTTCCGATAAAATTAACGCCGTACATTTCGCGGATTTCCCTTTCGTAAGTTTCCACTTGGGGCCAATAACCGAGAAGCGTCGGGAATTCCGCTTTTTCGCGGTCGATTTTCGTTTTTACGAGAACCGTAATTAACGTTTCGTAAGAAAGTATAATGAAAACAAGTTCGAACTTGTTTTCTTCAATCCAGTCCACGCACGAGATATGCGAAAGATGAACAAATCCGAGAGACTCTTTCGCGTAACTTAAAAAGGGATGAACCATATCGTTGGGAAGCTCTACGATTACGCGTTTTTCCCTTTGCACGTTAACTTTCGCGTCGGCGAAAGTTCGTGTTATTTTATCGGCAAGTTCTTTTTCTTTTATCAATTCCATTTTTCGTCAATTTTAATTTTTACCAATTGTATTCGGGCATTCGCCAGTTTTTAATTATTTTTTTCTGATTGGCTCTGTACCATTCTATGTTTTCTTTATATTTTTTCGCGCCTTCGGCTTTGCCTTCCTTGATTAACTTTTGCAATTCGATAAAGCCTGTAATTACCGCTTCGGGACGCGGCATACAGCCGTTGATAAAAACGTCAACGGGAATGTACATATCCAAAAGTTTTATAGTATTGTAAGAATCCCAATACATTCCGCCGTTAATCGTGCACGAACCGAAACCGATTACATATTTCGGGTCTTGCATTTGTTCGTAAGTTCTTATTACGCGTTTGAGCGTTTTAACCGAAAGATAACCGGTTATCAACAAAACGTCCGCTTGGCGCGGTGTCGCCGCTCCGCGAATACCGAAACGCTCTGCGTCGTAACGCGAAGTCATCGTGGGCGGAATTTCGATTGCGCCGCAACCCGTGCCGTAAGCAACAACCCAAAGCGAATGCTTGCGCGCAAAGTTTTTTATCGTTGCGAGAATTTCTCTTGATTGTCTATCGAGCGATAAATCCATACTCATAATTTTTTACCTTATAATACCACTATTAAAATTGCAATTATTCCGAAAACCGTAGGCCATTTCCAGAAAAAGCGAATCGCTTGTTCCGTTCTGAAACGCGGATTAACAATGCCCGTGATTACGGGTATCATATAAAGCGCAAAAGTTTTAACGAGCAATGTTATTAAATCTTCCGCTCCGCCGAGAAAAATATCTGTGAACAAAACGAGTTTCGCAAAAGTAAAAATGGAACTGCTTGTCATCATTAGCGCAAGATATTTTCCGCCGAATTCCGAAACAGGACCGGAAGCCAATTCCGACGGCGCAATCGGAACGTCGAACGGCGCGTAGTGCATCATTCCCAAAAATGCCAAGATGCCCGCAAGAAACGCCATCGGCGATTGGAAAATGAGCCACGTCGAAAAATCTTTTTGCACCGCCATTAAATCGTGAATCGAAGTCGTCTGAAATTGTATCATAATCGCAACGAGCGAAAGCACGAAAGGAATTTCGTAGCCGACCATCATCGCCAAACCACGAGATACGCCGATTGCGGAATTCGGGTTTCCCGTTTCACCCGCGCCGAGAGCCATTCCGAGCGAACCGAAAACCATCATATAGAGCAGAAAAATCAAATCGCCGTCGAAACTTAAATTGGCGAAAAGTTCGCTGTTTTTCAGCACGGGAATAAAGAAAAGCGAAGTTACCGACGCGGTAATCGCAAATACGGGACCCAAATGTTGCATAACGCCGTGATGAACCGCGGTTCTTTTGCTGTAAAGTTTCGTGATATCGAGTAAGTTCTGCCAAACGGGCGGTCCCACGCGATTTTGAATGCGCGCAGTAATTTTACGAACGATACCGCCGTAAAGCACGCCCACGATAAACGCGACAATCGGCGTTAAAACAAATCCCAAAATTTTTATCGTAGTTGAATCCATAAAAATTCCTTTATCTTACCGCTAAAACGTTATTCCGAAAAACGCTCCGGAAAACAGAATGAGAATTACCATAAAAATTATAACGTAAAGCGCGTATGTTTGTCCGTTTCCGGTATAAACGTAACGCAAATAATCGAACGCTTCTTCGAGATTTATTCCGATTAAATTGAAAAGTTTATTCACGCTTGGTTTCAAAACCGCGCCCAAAGCGCGTTCGAACGGTTGATAAAAATTAACCGCAAAAGTAAGGTTTTCGTTTTCCGTCGGAACTTCGCCTGCGGTGTGAATATCTTTTGTCCCGACCCAACGGGTTTCCTTGTAGTTTTTCCACGTAATGAAAATTGCGCCCAGAACGAAAATTATTCCTATCGAATTAATTACGGAAAGCAAGTTGACCTTCTCTCCCCAAACGCTGAAAAGAACCGAATTTTCCCATTGCGCAACTTCCAAACCCAAGCCCGACATCGCCGCGGCAATCGGTCTTAACAAAAGTCCCGGAAAAACGCCGACAACAAGAACGAACGCCGACATAATCAACATCGGGATTACCATACTTGCGGGCGCTTCTTTTACGTCTTCGAATTCTTTTTCGCGCTGTCCCAAAAAGAGCGAGAAAATCAATCGATACAAATACAAAAACGCCGCCGTGCTTGCGAAGAAAATTATTACTACCAAAAAGTAGTGATTCGATTGTATGAGCGCTTCGTAAAGCAACCACTTCGAAACGAAACCGCCCAACGGCGGAACGCCCGAAACGGCGATTATTCCGAAAAGCATCGTTAAAAAGGAAAACGGCATATTTCTAATCAAGCCCGAAACTTCGTTCATATCAACCGTGCCGGTGCGCATATAAACAGCGCCGACGGACATAAAGAGCATCGCCTTGAAAACGCCGTGCAAAATCATCAAGAAAAGCGCGGACATAATTGCAAGCGGCGTTCCGACAGCCAAACCTACGATTATGTAGCCGAGTTGTCCGATGGACGAATAAGCGAGCAATTTTTTCGCGTCGTGTTGAAAAACGGCATACAACGTTGCCAAAAGCGCCGTAAGTCCGCCTATCCACGCGAGAACTTCGCGGAAGATGCCGTAAAATTCCGAATTGGAAACAAACTTAAATAAAACGAGACCGATACCGAAAATTCCCATTTTTGAAAGCGCGCCGGAGAAAATCGCCGTAAAAGAAGAAGGCGTAACTTTGTAAGCGTCGGGCGCCCAAACGTGGAAAGGCATCATCGCGCTTTTTACGCCGAAACCGATTACAAGCAAAACGGAAATCAAAATTTGCGCGCCGAGAGAAAGTTCGCCGAAACGCGTTGCGACGGCGTTCAAATCGAATGTTCCGAGCGAAGCGTAAGCGGTTATTATTGCAATCAAAAGCGAATATGCGCCGATGGCGCTGTAAATGAAATATTTAATTCCGATTTTGTGTTTGTTTTCGCCCGCGTAAATTACCAAAAGGAAAGACGACCAAGTCATAATTTCCCAGAAGAAGAAAAGGGAAAGCAAATCGCGACTGTAAACGATTCCGAACATTGCGCCGAGCGAAAAGAGAAAATTCATATAATAATAGCCCGTCGATTCTTTTCCCGACATAAAATCCCACGAATAAAGAATTCCGAAAAATCCGAGAAAAGCGACAAGCATTGCAAAAAGTTGTCCGTATTCGCTTACGCCGAAAGAGAACTTAAACGAAGCAATTGTGAAAGAAAACTCCGCGCCGTTTTGCGGAAGCATAAAAGCGATGTATCCGCCGAAAGCCGCCGCGATAAGCGCAACGAACGAATCGAGTTTTTTAACCTTTTGCAAAACGTAAGCGAGAACGCCGCCTACGAAAAAAACCGAAAATAAAACCGGAATCGAAATCATATTCAAAACCATCAAACTCTTTTTGTTATTGTATTAATCCGCTTGCAATGTAACTGCCGGCGTCGATAAGATTATTCGCCGCGGGCGCAAGCCATTTCGTTACAAGCGAAGGATAAATTCCGACCGCCAAAATCACCGCCGCGAGAACGCCCATTGCAATCAAGCCGGAAACGGGCGTGCGACGAACGTTTTCGGGAACCGCTTTCCGCGTGTAAAGTTTAGCGATAACTCTCAAATAATAAACCGCTTCGATTACGCTGCCGATTAAAATCAAAGCGAGAATAACCAAATGTCCGCCGTGAGCGATTGAAATCAAAACGTAAAGTTTGCTCCAAAAACCGGAAAAAGGCGGAAGTCCCATAATAGCCAACGCGCCGAGAGCGAAAAAGAAACTTGTAATCGGCTTGTCGTAACCCAAACCTTCCAAATCTTTAAGATTTTTAGAACCCGAATGGAACACCAAATAACCGGCGGCGAAGAACAAAAGCGATTTGATTACGGCGTGGTTGAACATTTGGAAAAACGCCGCGCTCACGCTTTCCGACGTTCCGATACTGAACGCGATAATCACCAAACCCATTTGTCCGATACTTGAAAACGCCAACATTCTTTTGATTTGTTGCTGTTTCATTGCGGACATTTCGGCAATCAAAAGCGTAATCAATCCCATAATCAAAAGGAAATGCAAAACGTCAGGCGTATTGAAAAGCAAGAAAATTATTCTCATCATTGCGTAAATGCCGGCTTTTACGACGATGCCGCCGAAAACCGCGCCGATTGGCGAAGGCGCTTGCGAATAAGCGTCGGGCGCCCAACCGTTCAACGGAAACATTTCCGCTTCGATGCCCATTCCGGACAAAACCAAAATCAAGACGAAACCTTTTGCCGTCGCGGGAATTTTATCGGCGTTTTGCGCAATATCGGCGAGGTTCAGAGTTCCGGTGTAAGAATAAATAATCATCACCGAAAGCAAGAAAAACGCGGAAGCAAAAGAGCCGATAAGCAAATATTTGAATGCCGCTTCCGCACCGTCTTTATCGCGCAAAAAGGCAGTAAGCGAATACGCCGCAATAGCAGTAATTTCGAGAAAAACGAAAAGATTGAAAATATCGCCCGTAAGTAAAATTCCCGTCGAACCGGTAATAAGCATCATAAAAAGCATATAATATTTTTCGAGCGGTTCGCGAATAATAAACTTGTAACTATAAAGCCAAATTACAAGTCCGATTAAAGTAACGAGCGTAACGAGAAACGCCGCCGTGGGCCCGTAATAAAGCGAAATTCCGAACGGCGGAGCGAAACCCGCTATTTTTTCCACAATCGGTTTTTCCATCGCTTTCGGGAAAAGCGTTACGGAACCGTACGAAAGGAAAAGCAAAACCACGCCGGGCGTAAGTTTCACCAATTCTTTTGAAATTCTTCCCAACAAGGGAATTAAAAATGCTGCGAAAAGCGGAATTGCTATATAAAGTACAGGAGTAAATTCCATCGTCTTACCACTTCAATTGTCTGATTTTATTAATGTTTAAGGTTTTGTGATGGTCGTAAAGCCGAATGACCAAAGCGAGCGCAACAGCCGTTACCGCCAAACCGATAACGATTGCCGTAAGTACGAGAGCCTGCGGAACAGGGTCAACCATTTTATCCGCAGTAAGCGCATCGTTCGAAAAAATCGGGGCGGTTGCGTTTTTCACATAACCTATCGAAATAAACAAAAGATTGATACCGCTATCTAAAATCGAAAGACCGATTACGATTTTAATAAGATTTTTCTTTGTCAGAACCGCATAAATTCCGATTAAAATGAGCGCTATCGAACCGATGTAGTATAGCATTTATTCAATCCTATCTAATAGTTTTCAACATTGTATCGAGCACGCCGGAAAGTTCCGCGCCAACTTTGAAACCGACGGCGATGTAAATTATCGGAATAACGCCCGCGCTTACCAAATCGCCGGGCGTTCCGAGCGGCAAAAAGTTAAACAAAAACGAACCGCCGTAAATCAATCCGCCGAGACCCACGGTAACGAAAGTCAAACCCGCGAGTGATTCGACAATGCTCAACGCTTTGTGGTTCGCTTCGAATTTTCTGTAAGACATAAACATCAGCAATACGCCCGTTGCGATAATCGCTCCGCCTTGAAATCCGCCGCCGGGCGTCAAATGTCCGTGAACAAACACATACGCGCCGAGCAAAACAATTAGCGGATAAAGAATATTCGAAGTGACGCGAACAATCAAACTTGCGTATTGATGTCTTCTTTTTTTACCGCGTTTGTCGAATAAAATCGCTCCCAAGCCCGTGGCGGCAAGGAAAAGCACCGTAACTTCGCCGAGCGTATCGAAACCTCTGTAACTTACGACGATAGCCGTTACGGTATTTACCGCGCCTGTTTCTTTCAATGTGTTTTCAAGATAATGTTTCCCCACGCCGTCGCGTTTTTCTCCGAAAGGCATCGAAAGGAAAACGCTGAACATATAATATCCGACGATAGCAAGTAAAATTATTGAAACCGCTTTTCTCATTCTTCGTACCTGTCGGTTTTTTTAATTGCAATAACGAAAATAATAGTCGAAAGCGCGACCCCGATGGCGGCTTCCGTAAGCGCAACGTCGGGCGCTTGTAAAATGTAAAACAGAACCGAAAGAACGACGCTGATTACCGAAGTCCCGATTACGGCGATAATCAAATCTTTGCGCGTAATTGCGAAAATCGCCGCGGCAACCATAACAACAACCAAAATCAAAACCAAAATCGCCAACCAACTCATTTTTCGTCCTCCGCTTCATAAACGCCGTCCAAATCGTCCAAGCCTTCTTTTTTCGTAAACGGCTTGATGCCGAGTTTATAACTGCCGCGAGCAAGCGCGTGCGAACTTATCGGATTTGAAAGCGCAATAAACATCACGATAATAAACGTTTTCCAGAACCATTCGGGCTGAACCAATCCGACGCCGAAAACCACGCCCATTGCGCCGAGCGTTGTAGCCTTCGTTCCGGCTTGCATTCGCGAATAAACGTCGGGCATTCTGTAAATTCCGAGCGCGCCGAGAAATAGAAAAATTGCGCCGATAGTAATAAGTGCGTAACCGATAGTTTCCAAAATCATAATCCGCCCTCCATATAACGGGCAAGTGTTAGAACTCCGACAAAACCGAGCACGGCGTAAATCAAGGAAACGTCAACGTAAATGTAACGTTCGAAATAAAGTCCGAGCAAAACAAGTCCCGCCGTAACGATTGTCGTTAAGTTATCAAGCGCGACAATTCTGTCCGACGCCGTCGGTCCGCGAAAACCGCGAATAAGCGCGAACAAAATCGCCAAGCCGAGAACAGCCAACAAAAAAATTATCATTGAAAAATTTTCCTTAAAATCTTTTCGAAACTTTCGCCGATTTCCTTATAAATAACGTCCGGCTCTTTTGACGTAACGTCAATCCAATGAATGTAAAGATTGTCGTCGATAATATCGACCGTGAGAGTTCCCGGCGTAAGCGTAATCGAGTTTGCGAGAATAACCTTTGCGGTTCTGGATTTCAATTTCGTTTCGTATTTCACGATGCCGGGATTAATCGGCAACTTCGGATTAATCACTCTTTTCGCAACGTCCAAATTCGCTTTAATCAAAGCGATAAGAAAAACAAACAAATATTGAACGATGTAACCGATGCGCATCGGATTAAAGAATTTCATTCCGTAATCCGTAAAAGTTTTGTAAACGAAAGAAGTGATAATAAGACTGATAACCGCGCCGGTGATTAATTCGGAAGTTGCAAATGAGGTCGTAAACCCTAACCAAATCAGAAATAGAATAATGAAAGTAAATAAGAATCGGCTCATATTTTCATTCTGCACAAGTTAAAATTAATAGAATACCGAAATATCCTATTTTGAATTAAAACAAACAACAAATTTTTGTAAAAAAGTTTTACTTTTTCCACCACTCTTACTCTGAATCCGAAATCCGATTGACTTTCTCAACCCGTCACACGTTAATTTTAACTGTCGATGCTTTTCCGAGCGTCGGAGGCTATTAACTCCTTGTTTTCGCACGCGTCGCATTCGAACTGTAAGGTACAGTGAACCACACCGAATTTTTCACGGAAGATTTTCTCCAACTTCTTTCGTAAAAAATCGCTTTCCGAAACAGGCATATCCTTAACGTTTACGTGCGCTTCGAGATGAATGTCGTTTTCGCCGAGCGCCCAAACGTGAACGTGATGAATATCTTTCACCGCATCGAATTTTTCCGCTTCCGCTTTGATTTCTTCAAGATTAACACTTTCGGGCGCGCCTTCCATTAATACGTGAATTGCGCTTTTGGTAATTTCGTAACTCTCTTTCAGAATATACGCGGAAATCAACAATGTCAACACGGGGTCAAGCCAGTAAATATCGTAAAAGTAAATCGCCAAACCTCCGAGAATAACGGCGAAAGACGAAACGGCGTCGCTTAAAAGATGAAGATACGCGGAGCGAATGTTTATGTTCTCTTTGGCTCCCGTTTTGAGCAAAAGAGTTCCGAGCACATTTGCCGCAAGTCCCACGCTTGCGACGATAGTCATTAACTTTCCTTCGATTTCTGTCGGCGTAATTAATCGCGCGACGGCTTCGTAAAAAAGATAAAACGAAATTGCGACGAGAACGGCGGAGTTAATGAAGGCGGCGAGAATTTCCGAACGCTTGAACCCGAACGTGTGTTTCGGTGAATTCGGCTTCCCTTTGATTTTAATAGCCGCATAACTGATTATTATCGCGATGCCGTCGCTGAAATTATGAAGCGCGTCGGAAATAAGCGAAAGACTGCCCGAAACAATTCCGCCGATAATTTCCGCAATCGTTATCAGAAAATTCAGACTCATAGTAAAAAGCAATCGCGCGCCGGAGACGCTTTCGACTTCGCGCGAATGTTTATGTCCGTGTTCGTGCTTGTGTGACATTTTTTCCTTTCCGAAAGATTTTATTTCGACATTGCTCTTCGAATAATTCCGAAAAGCCGCAAATTGAACCACTGCAAGATACTGCGCAAAAACGGAAATTCGAAAATTTTATTTACCGAAAAAAACCGTTAAACGTCGCACGTAAAAAGCAATAAAAAAGCCGCTGCATAACGCAACGGCTTTTTGAGTTGATATGAAAAAGCGCGCTATTCGATTTTAAACAAGTCGTCGGGAACATCCGAATTTATCTTCACGGTTTTTATTTCAAGATTGATTACTTGTCCCGCCACGCTTTGAGAAATTTTGCCGGGATATTTAATGCCGTCAAACTCTTTGTAATCCGAAATGTCGGACGTAATAATCACCGTTCCCTGCGGCGTGTTTTTCGTTTCGCTTTCGCGAATTTTCAAACCGCTTTCCTTATCGAAATAGTACGTCTTGGAATCGCCGTTCGGGAACGTTACTTTTACTTTGTAAGCGTCTTTTCCGTTAATTGTTTCGACGCCTTTCAGTTCGAGTTTCAGACTGTCGCGGTCGTAATTTGCGAGAGGAAAGATTTTCGCACGCGATTTCATTTGCTTTATTTGTTCGTCGGTCATCTCTTTTGTTTGTCCCATCGCTTTCGTTACGCCTTTTTCGCCGTCGAAAATCGTAACTTGTTGCATTACGCCGGCGTCCATATTGGAATAAAATTTATCGGGCGCCTTTTGAGCGATAGTAAGCGAAATGTCGAAATTCATTACTTTTCCTTTCATTTCCACGTAAAGGCTTTTGACCGCGCGCAGTTTTTCCTTTCCGCCGACCGCGGCAAGATATTTTTCCAAGATTTGTTCCGCCGTAACGTTTTCGTTCAATTTTTTCACGTCGGGATTTATTTCATTGCCGTAAACGTCAAGATAAATGATTTTCCCGTTCATCGAAAAACGTTTGATTTTATCCTTGATTTCCGCGCCGTTACCGACGACAATCACGTAAGCCTTGTCAGGCTTAATATATTTTTTCGCCGTTTTCTTTATGTCGTCCAAAGTAACGGCTTCAATGTTTTTCAAATAGTTTTTGTAATAATCCTTCGGCAAGTTGTAACGCGCAACGTTAATTGCAAAACGCGCGACGGTTAGCGGATTTTCTAACGAGCGGGCGAATTGCCCGATTTTATATTTCTTAATTGCGTCGAGTTCTTCCTGCGTAACTTCGCCGTTTCGCATACGTTTCATTTCGTAAAGAAATTCGGTAATCGCGCTGTCCGTAACTTCCGTGCGGGCTTCGCACATTGCGTCGAATTCGCCGATATATTCGTCGGGCGAAAGAGAAGCGTGAGCGCCGTAAGTGTAGCCGTGTTTTTCGCGCAAATTCATATTAAGGTGAGACATAAAATTTCCGCCGAAAATTTCGTTCATAATGGAAGCCGCTATTCTTTCGGGCGAATTGTATTTGAGTTTGACGGGATACGCGATATGAATTACCGATTGCACCGATTCGTCTCTATCGACAAGCGCAACCTTGCGAATAAGAGGCGGACGTTTCGATTTGAATTTCGATTGCGGTTTTTCGCCCTTTTCCCAAGACGAAAAATTTTCTTCCGCGAGCGCTTTGGCTTCGTCGAAAGTAATGTCGCCTACAATCGCAAGATAAGCGTCGTTCGGCATAATATTGTTTCTGTAAAAATTTTCGCAATCTTCCGTTTTGATTTTTTTAACGCTTTCTTCGGTCGCGATTTCGCCGTAAGGCGAATTTTTCCCGTAAAGCGTCGCTTTCAAAGCGTGCCGCGCAATTGTGGAAGGGTCTTTTTCGCCGCTTTTAATTCCCGAAATCGTGTTCTTTTTTACTTTTTCAAGTTCGTCGTTTTTAAATTCGGCGTTAATTAAAATATCGGCGAGAATTTTAGCGAAATCGTTTTTGTATTTAGAAAGAACGGAACCGTAAACGCTTGTGGAAGACGTGTATAAATCCGCGCCGATAAAATCCACCGCTTCGTCGATTTCGTCTTTCGTTTTCGTTTTCGTCGCCGTTCCGAGCAAATTGCCGACAACGGACGAAAGTCCGGCGAGTTCGCCTTCGTAAACGGGCGGATAATCGAATACGAAATTGAACGTAACTTTCGGAATTTTATGATTTTCCACGACAAAAACTTTCAAACCGTTATCGAGCGTGAATGTCTGCGCTTCGGGTATTTGAATTTCCGGCGCGGGCGCAGGTTCGGGACGCTTGCTTCTGTCGATTTGAGCGAACACCGAACTTGCCGCAAAAGAAGCGACAAACGCCACCGTTAAAATTTTACGAATATTCATTTATATTTCTCCTTAATTTTTCTTCGGTAAATAATAAAGAATTACGCGGCGTTCGGGCGAAAGATATTTTTCCGCCGCTTTCCGTAAATCTTCGCGCGTAACTTTTCTGTAACGCTCAATTTCCGTATTAATCAAATTCGCGTCGCCGTAGTAAACGTAGTAGTTCGCAAGCGCTTCGGCAATTGACATTTGCGAAGAAATTTTTTCGGCGAAATCGCTCTCAATTTTGTTTTGCAATTTTTCAAATTCCTTTTCGGAAATAAGTTCCTTCCGCGCCTTTGCGATAACGCTGTCCATATCCGCGCTGATTTGTTGCGGTTCCACTCCCATATTCGCTATGGCGAAAACGAAAAACAATCCGGGATCTTCGAGCGGAACATTGTAAGCGCCTACGTAAAGCGCTTCTTGTTTTTTGTCTTTGATTTCCTTGTTCAGCCACGAACTTTCGCCGTCGGAAAGCAACGTTGCGAGCATATCCACGGCGTAAAAATCTTTCGTGCCTTGCGCGGGAATTCTGTAAATCTGAATTATCGCGGGAAGTTGAATATTGTCGTAAACCGTATCGACCGTTTCGCCTTCGAGCGGCGGTTCAACAATATTCGGGCGTTTGATTTCGCGCGTTCCTTTCGGAATGTCGCCGAAATATTTTTCCACAAGTTTTTTCGTCTTTTCAATATCGATATCTCCCGAAATCGAAAGAACCGCGTTGTTCGGCACATAATAAGTTTTGTAAAATTCGATAAACTCATCAAGTTTCGCTTTGTCGATATATTGGTCGGAACCGATTGGCGTCCATCTGTAAGGATGCTTCTTGTATGCGTGTTTGAAAACCTCTTCGAAAAGTTTCCCGTAAGGCTGATTGTCGTAGCGTTGTTTTTTCTCTTCCTTAATTACATTTCTTTGCGTTTCAACGCCGACCGAGTCGATTTTCAAATGAAGCATTCTTTCCGATTCCAACCAAAGACCGAGTTCAAGTTGATTGGAAGGAAGAATTTCGTAATAAAACGTTCTGTCGAAAGACGTGTTCGCGTTAAGTGTTCCCCCGTTGCTTTGCACTATTTTGAAATATTCGCCGCGTTTGATATTGGGCGAACCTTCGAACATCAGGTGTTCAAAAAAATGCGCGAACCCCGTGCGGTCCGGGTCCTCATTTTTAGAACCGACGTGATACAAAACCGAAATCGCCACTATGGGCGTGGAATGGTCTTCGTGCAAAATCACGTGCAAGCCGTTCGGCAAATCGAATTCGGTAAATTTTATTTTACCGCTTTGTGCCGAAAGCGCGCTTGCCGTTAAAAAAAGAACAATGAAAAAAAGTGTTTTTCGCATTTGTCACCCGCTTTTTTAATTTATAAAAAAACAATTTACTGTTTTGACGAGATAAAACGAAATATGTTTCAACCCGAAATCTTTAATTTCAAATTACAAATGTTTAGTAACGTCCAGTATCTTGTAGTGAACCGTTAACAAAGACCTTTTACTGAGATAGTCCGTCTTTGCGTTATTTTTATTTTTCAGATTTTAAATTTACACATCTTTGCAATCCCAGAAACGGCGGGGGAAGCAATCCGTCGAATTTTTAGCAAAACTCAAATTAATCAGTCATTGCGCGCGGCCACGCTGTGCGGGGACGCGCGGCAATCTGTCGGTTCGTCAGCAAAATTTAAATTAATCACTCATTGCGAACACCGCCGAAGGCGGGGTGAAGCAATCTATCAAATTTTTAGCATAAGACTTTTCCGCGCACGGTGTGACAGATTCCTTCGTCCCGCCAAAGGCGGGACTCGGAATGACTGTGTTTGTTCTGATTTGCGCAGTTATACGACAGATTGCTTCGTCGCTTTCCCTTGCGGAAAAATCTCCTCGCAACGACTGAAAAATTTTAAATCCGTGAAAAATCCGACTAAATCCGTGTTATCCGCGTTCTATCAGTTTCTAAATTCTATCTCCTTGCTCCTAATTCAACCATTCATCCAATCAACCATTCATTCAACATTTTT
>CAYZMW010000111.1:0-2812 GCA_964479645.1 uncultured Melioribacter sp.
TACCGCCTATATTTCGGACGGATATGATTATTGGGAAAGAATTCTGAGTTTCATTCCCGGCTTGATTTTATTGTCTTTCAGATTATTCCACTCCATTATTTCGCTCACGTGGCAATCGTTTGTGCGTGCGATTTGCCACAACGATTCGCCTTTTTTCACCACATGCCATTTTACGCGTTTGTTCTTTTTCGAAACGTCGGAATATTTTTTTGTTGCGGTTTTCTTTCTTGTCGCAAGAAGTTGCGCCGAAGAATTTTCACTTGGCGCTGAAAGTCTTAGTTTTTGTCCGACTTTAATTTTATTTCCCTGAATATTATTCCAACGTTTTAGTTCTTTGACGGAAACTTTATTAGCCAATGCTATTTCGCTTAGCGTATCGCCTTTTTTAACCACGTAGAAATTGACGTTCGCTTTTTTTACCTTGTTTCGCGATTTGCCTTTGTCATCGGGATAAATAAGAAGGGTTTTACCCGCAACGATTTTATTGCTACGCAAATTGTTCCAACGTTTAATGTCGGAGGAACGCACGTGAAATTTTTCGGCGATTTGGCTGATGGTGTCGCCCGATTTAATTTTATATTTTACGGCTTTGCCGTTGCGTTTCGCATTAATTGAATTCTTCGATTTATCGGGCGAATAAGCGTATGTCGCTTTAGAAGCGTTTCTGCCCGTGTAAATGTGCAAGACTTTTCCCGCATAAATTCTGTTGCCCCGCAGATTATTCCACTTTTTGATTTGCGAAATTTTCACTCCGTATTTCATGGCGATGGTCGAAAGCGTTTCGCCGTTTCTGATTTTGTGACGCACCCACATTCCGCCCGAATTTTTATATAAAATACGAAGTTTTTCATTCCGCGTTTTATTATCGATAGATGCGTAGAAATCCGCTTTGGCGCTATCGACGTAAATTTTTATGGGCTGCCCGATGCTAATCGATTTGGTGTAAGGCAGATTGTTCCAATTTCTGATATCCGAAACGCGTACGTTGAAAATCGTCGCCAAATCCACCAAATTGTCGTAACGCTTAATTGTATATTTAATCGGCACTTTTCCTTCGGGACGAATTTCGTTATCGCCGACGCTAAATTTCGAATAATCAATATTGCCCGTGGTTTCGTTAATTTCCAAATCGTAAGGTATTTCGTTTTCGTAATGTTGTGTTTCGTCCACGGCGGGCAGTTCGTTTACGCTCAATTCGAAGTCGTTCGCTATTTTTCCCGAAATCGGAATTTTTAATTTTACGCCGGGATAAATTCGCGACTTAACGGAAATACGGTTGAACTTGGCGAGCGTGGAAGTTTTGATTTTATATTTGTACGCAATGCCGCTTAACGTTTCGCCGCGTTTTACCACGTGATAGATATATTGAATTTTCACGTTGTCGGGGACGTGTTGAATGTTTTGCGTAAAAGCGTCGTAGGTTACCGAAGGAATTCGCAGATAATATCCGCCGTAGCCCGTCGGCGGCGTGCAGTGTTGAATTAGCGCGGGATTTAATTCTTTTATGAATCTCACCGAAGTGCCCGCGCATTTGGCTATTACCGCCAAATCTATCGCTTCGTCCACAAAATATTTTTTCGTGTCGTAAGGTTTTTGATATCTGATATTCGTAAATCCGAATTTTTCCGGATTCGCTCCGATTATCGTAGCGGCAATATATTGCGGCACGTAATTTCGCGTTTCGCGGGGAATGAAACGACGAATTTTCCAAAAATTCGAACTGTTGGCTTTTCGCATTGCGCGTCGCACGTTTCCTTCGCCCGAATTATATGCGGCAAGCGCGAGATACCAGTCGCCGAGCGAATTGTAAAGGTCGCGCAAGTGCCTTGCCGCGGCGCGTGTGGAGGCTTCGGGGTCGCGCCGTTCGTCCAAATAAAAATTAATTCTCAAATCGTATAATCGCGCCGTGCCCGGCATAAATTGCCAAAGTCCAACCGCCTTAGCCCAAGAACGGGAATTGGGATTAAGTCCGCTTTCCATCATACTCAGAAAAATCAACTGTTGCGGAACGCCTTCTTCTTTGAAAATATCCGCCATCATGGGAAAATATTTGCCTGAGCGACTGAGCCAGCGCTCCATTGTTCTGCGTCCCGAACCTGTGAAATATTCTATGAATTGTTCGACGTAGCGATTTACTTCGAGTTTGAAATCTCCCACGATGATAACGTCAATCGGCAAGTCGCCGAGCGTACTGTCCTCCAGTTCGATATCCGCCGCGTTGCTTATCCATTCTTGCAAAGCCGTGTTCGAAACGCTGTCCGGAATTTCCCGCAAGGTGGAAATGTAATCCTGGTAACTTTCCTGGACGCTACTTTCCAAATCCGTGTAAGCGGCGTTATTTTCAATATTATCGAAATAACTCAGTTTATCGAGTGTGGCGAGAGCTTTTTCGTAGTGTTTAATCGCTTGTTCGGAACTGTCGAGACGCGTATAATTCAGCGCTTTGATATATTCGCCGCGCGCTTCTTCAAGAAGGGAATTGATAACGACTTCGTTGCTTGCGGTTAAACTTGTGTCTTGTTCGTCGGAGAAAAATGTTTCGTCTATTTTCTTTACGACCGAATCGTAAACCGAGCAAGAATTCAAATAGAAAGATATAAATATGACTAATGTATATAAAAGTAATTTTTTCATAAATGAGAATTTTGAATAAAGGAATAATTTCAACACATAAAATTAATGAAAAGTTTCGAAACGAAGGGATGAAATTGTCGGTTATAAATTGTAATGCCTTTTGGCAAAAGCGATGAATTTGGCGTTTAATGTTTTTTGCGTTCCTTGCGGACAAACGAAACGGAAAAATCTCTTGAAA
>CAYZMW010000112.1:0-13909 GCA_964479645.1 uncultured Melioribacter sp.
GAATGGGAATTTTATTAAAAAATTTGAGAATAAAAAATTTTAACGAGGAAATTTATTCCGCGGATATTTTGATTGAAAACGGCGTAATAAAACAAATCGGCGTAATTGATAAATCGAATCACGAAGTTGTTGAAATGAACGAAGCGCTTTGCATGCCCGGATTTTTCGATATGCACGTACATTTCAGAGAGCCCGGCTACGAACAAGCCGAAACGCTTGAAACAGGCGCGCTTGCCGCGGCAAACGGCGGTTTCACAAGCGTAGCGATAATGCCGAATACAGAACCCGCTCTCGATAATGCGGAAATGATTTCTTCGATAAAGAAAAAATCCGAGAAATTTATTACTGATATTTACCTTATCGGAGCGGTTACGAAAGAGCGCAAAGGCGAAACGCTTGCGCCTTTGCTTGAAATGCTCGAAGCCGGCGCGGTCGCTTTTTCCGATGACGGCGTTGCGGTAAAAACATCGCAACTTTTGCGTAATGCGTTAGAATATTCGGCGATGAAAAACGCGCCGATAATTGAACATTGCGAGGACGCTTCGCTTGCGGGCGGCGCGATGAACGAAAGTCACGTTTCCACGGAACTCGGATTGCCGCCGCTTCCGTCGCTTGCGGAGGAATTGATAGTTGCGCGCGATATTCTTGTCGCTGAATACGTCGGCGCGAAAATTCATATTGCGCATGTCAGTACGGCACGTTCGGTTGAACTTATTCGCGATGCGAGAAGGCGCGGCGTAAAAATCACTGCCGAAGTTACTCCGCATCATTTCACTTTAACGGAAAATGCGGTTCGCGGTTACGACACTAACTTTAAAATGAATCCGCCTTTAAGAAGCAAAGCCGACGTTAACGCAATATTGGAAGCGCTTAAAGACGGAACAATAGACGTAATTGCAAGCGACCATGCGCCGCACGCAAGCGAAGACAAAGAAGTGGAGTTCGTTTACGCTCCGAACGGAATTATCGGTCTTGAAACAGAAATCGGACTTGCTTTTACGGAGTTGTATCATAAAGGAATTTTAACTTTGGACGACTTGCTCACAAAGTTCGTTATTAATCCGCGAAAGATATTGAACGTTAAAGTTCCCGAAATTTCCGTTGGAGCAAAAGCCGAGCTTACGTTTGTCGCTCCCGACGAAGTTTGGACGGTCGATGCAAGTAAGTTTAAATCGAAATCGAGAAACACTCCTTTCGATAAAAAAATATTAACAGGGAAACCGCTCGGTATTTTTAATAACGGAAGTCTCTTTTTAAACGGCGAATTTGTATATTTAAATTAATTGTTTGTATAATTCTTGGACGATTTTTCACCGCCGAAAACAAATATGAGCGAATTGGCGGGAAAATTCGGGCACGCGATTTGCTTTCCGAGAATAAACAAAAAAGAGACTGCCATGAAAAAGTTAAAAATTCTCGCGATACTTTTCACCGCGTTATTCGTTCTTACGGCGTGCGACGATTGGAGCACAACACCGTTGGATACAACGCCTCCCGAACCGCCTCAAAATTTGCAAGTTTTCGCATATGACGAAACGGTTGAACTTTACTGGCTGCCAAACAGAGAAAGCGACTTAAATCACTACAACGTTTACGTTAGTGACGCGTACGACGGCGTTTACGCGATTGTGGCAAGCACTCACGATACTTTTTTCCGCGATGATAACGTGGTGAACGGACAAATTTATTATTACGCCGTTACGGCAGTGGACAATAACAATAATGAAAGCGAATTAAGTTACGACGAGGCTTTCGCTATTCCGCGTCCTGAAGGGTTTAACAACGTTATTTACAATTATCTCACAAATCCCGACGAAAGCGGTTACAGTTTCGCTCTCGAAAACACGGTGCGATTTAATTCGATAGACGCGGATTTCTTTTTCGAATACAGCGACGGACAATTTTACATTGACGTTTGGAGCGATGCCGACATTCTTGATGCCGGTGAAACGGCGAGTATTTACGACGTTCGTGTTGCGCCCGCCACGGGTTGGGTGCCCTTGAACGAAGGCGATAATATAAAATACGTGCAAGCAATTCCGGGACACACTTACGTAATTTGGACCGCGGATAATCATTTCGGGAAAATAAGAGTTTCAGCACTTGCGACGGATAGAATGACTTTCGATTGGGCGTATCAGTTGATAGAAGGAGAAACAAGCCTGAAAAAAATCGCGCGGAAACGAATTGAAAAAAAGAACATTGAAATAAGTCGTTAACGAAAATGACTTCGACCAAAAGAATATTTGTCGTTTTAATTGCCATTGCGTCGGTTTTTCGTGCGCAAGACGGATTTAAGACGGCGGTCAGTGAGATTAACGTGGCATTTTCGGAAAGAGAATTCGGCCAACTCGAAGACCGCCTCGGTTTCAGAGTTTTTCTCGGCGTGGGCGCGGCTTACTCGGGATATTACGGCGCGACTCAAACAATTAAATTGCTAAGCGATTTTACGGTAGATTTGAAACGATACTCTTTTAAAAAATCAATAAGTTCAAAAGAGAAAAATTTGGGATATATCTCCGGTGAAATTTTTTACTTAAAGAACGGGCGACATTTGAAGTACAACGTTTTTATTTCATTGAAAAAAAATAACGGAATTTGGCAAATCACTCAAATAACAATAAATTGAAATCATTTACACCGAAAAGGCTTTTCTTGTTCGCCGTTGTTTCTTTTGCTATTGCGACGGCGCTTTTTTTATTTGCCCGAAAATACGACGACGTCGATTATAATACACGGGCAAAGGAAATTCAACGCTTGTTCGACGAGGAGGTTTCATCGCTGCGAAAATTTTCCCGCGCCGAAAACGTAAAGTTAAATGAACTTGATTTCAACACCGACAAACCCGAACTCGTTTTTTTCGAAACTTTCTCGAAAGAAAATAATCGTTATTTTATTTCGGTTTACGATTCGGAAGGAGAACTTGTTGCGTGGAACAATAATTTTAGAAAAATCAACGACGCAACTCCGGTTACGGAAATATCGCTCGAAAAGCCTTATCACGAAAAAGACAATTTGTTTGAAATTATTTCGGTGGTTACGTCGCTTAAAACGAACGTCGATAATTATTACGTAAAATATTCTTTCGTTCTCGAAAAACATTTTTCGCTTCACAACAACTACGAAGAACACGGCGATTTCGCGGAAAAGATAAACGCGAAGTACGGTTTCAAGTTACTTGACGAGGGGGAAATCGAAAAAGAAATTTTTCCGCTGAATTTGGCAGATGCGAAAATCGCGAATATAGCGCCTGTTGAGAAACATTCGCAAAGCCCGCTTTATTTGTTTTCGCTGGTATTCGTTTTCTTCGCTTTTCTTTTCGGAGCGTCAGCAGTTTCAAAGGAATATTCGGAAGACATTCGGTTAAAAATAATTTATTCGATATCTTATGCGATTACGTTCAGAATCGTCCTCTTTTATTTCTTCGAAGATTACGCGAGCGCGGGCTGGGCATTTTCGCGTCCCGAATATTTTTACTCCGATTTGGGAGGCGGATTTTTCGCTTCTTTGTTATCGCTTTTCTTTTCCGTTGCCGTTACTCTTTTCGTTTTCAATGTTTTGCGAAAAAGCAATTTAAAGTTTAACAAAAGCGTTTCACCTGTTGTGTTTGCGCTTTCGCTTATTGCGTACCCCTTTATTTTAAGGGCGTTCGGCGCTACCGTTCGCAGTCTTGTTTTCGATTCCAATATTCGCGTTTTTTCCGACGAGGCTAATCTGCTTCAGCCCGTAGTTGCGTTTTATTTGTTGAACGTTCTGCTTGTTTCCGTCGCTTTCGTTTTTTTACTGTTGTTTGCGGTGTCAATTTTAAACGCCGCGCGTTTTACGAGGAAATTTTATATTCCGCTTTTGCTTCTTATTTCAGTTTCGGTTTTCCACATTCTCGAACCGTCGCCGCAAGCGCCGCTGTCGTTTAAGATAATTTTCACCGCAATTCTTTGGGTATTCGCCGCATCGAAGTTTTTCGATTTGACGTCGGGAAGAATATTAATTTATTCCGTCCTTGCAAGCGGATTGTTCGGAGTGTTGTTACTCGGATATCACTCCGCGGATTTCGAAAGAAATCTCTTCGTTTTTGCGGCGAGGAAAATTGTTAATCCCAACAAATTTTATTATGAGCAACTTGTTAAAACGGAAGCGGAAAAAATTTCCGAGAAACTTGCGGGCGAAAAAATTCGTCTGTTTAATAATTCGCTTGCTTACAGATTGTGGAATTCCTCCGAACTGCCGATTGAAACTTATTCTTCCGCCCTTGAAATTTCGCGCTTGCGGAAAGACACCATTTTATTTTATTACAACTCAGATGCGATTAACGACGAAGCGAAAAACTCCAAGTACGTGGCTTATGCGAACGAAGACGACGGAAAATATTCGGTTTCCTGCTTGGTGAATTTTTCGCCGATAAGATTATTTAACACGAAACTTCCCGACTTTTTCGTTACCGAAAATCAGAAAGCCGTTTCGCTTGCGCGTTCGTTACAACTTAGGCTTTTGTTATTTTTAAACGACGAACTTGTATTTTCTTCCGCGCCCGCTACGTTTACCGACGCGCAAAAAAAATCTTTTTTGAAAAAAGTAAGTAACCACAAGAATAAAATCTTTAACGGAAAAATCGGCGGCAAACCGTATGAGTTTTATGCGATAAAAAAGAAGAAAGAGAAAGCGGTTTTTCTTTTCGCTCGTCCCGAAACTCATTTCATCGTTCTTCTTTTCGCAATGTTAAAAATACTCGGGGTGTTTCTGATTTTTGTCTTAACACCCGCCTTTTTGTTTTCGATTCCGAAATTTTTCGGGATGAAAATCAAATTGACTTTCCGCGACGCAATTTTCGCTGGGTTGGTTGCAGTTTCAATTGTTCCGTTAGTTTTGCTCGCACTATATTTTCGTTCGTTGAGTGAAGAGAAAAATTTAAACTCGACGCTTTTCAAGTTAAACGGAAAGGCTCTCGCCGTAGGGAAATATTTACACTCGGCGAAAGCAGAAGCGCAACCTTACGAATTATTCGAAAAAGCGGCAAGCGACTTACGCTTTGATTTTTCGGTGTTTTACAAAGACAGAATTTATTTCACGACTCATCCGCTTTATTTCGAAAACGGAATAATTCCCGACGTCCTAAATCCGAAAGCCATTGTGAATATTGAGATTGAGCGACTCAACGACATTCTTCTCCCCGAAAATATTGAGCGATACGAACGCAATGTTTTTTATTCCAAATTCTTTTTCAACGGCGAAAATTACATTATTCAAATCGACGAGGCGTTTAATCCGATTTTGCTTCCGATTTCCGAAAAGGACTTGGATGTAATGCTTGTTACAAGTTACTCGGCGACCGCTCTCGGAATAATTATTCTCGGATTGCTTCTTGCGTATTATTTATCTAAACCGATTAACGAATTGACGAACGCCACGCGGAAAATTGCGCGAGGCAATCTCGACGTGAAACTTGAAACGAAAGCGTTCGGCGAAGTCAGAGAACTCGTGGAAGGCTTCAACTACATGGCGCGGGAACTGAAAACGACGCAGAAAAAATTAATCGAAACCGAACGCGAAAGCGCTTGGCGCGAAATGGCGCGACAAGTGGCGCACGAAATTAAAAATCCCCTTACGCCGATGAAACTTTCGCTGCAACAACTTGCGGCGATGAAAAGAGAAAAAGACGAGAATTTCGACAGTGCTTTCGATAAAATTATTGCGTCGGTGCTTTCGCAAATCGAATTGTTGAAAAACATCGCGGGCGAATTTTCTTCCGTGGGAAAACTGCCGCAAGTGAAATTGAGCGAAATCGAACTCGGCGAACTTCTGAAAAAAGTGAAAAATTTGTACTCCAATAAAAATATTGAAATTGTTGTCGAGAATTCCCTCGCGGGCGTTAAGGTCAATTCCGACGAAGAATATTTAACGCGCATTTTCGTTAATCTTTTCGGTAACGCCGAAGATGCCGGCGCGACGAAAATCGCAATAAGCGCGCAAGCGGAAAAAGATAATGTCGTCGTGTTCGTGAAAAACAACGGCGAACCCGTTCCCGACGAAATAAAAGATAAAATTTTCGAAAAGAATTTCACTACGAAAAACAAAGGGAGCGGACTCGGACTATTCATCTCCGCGCGTTTCCTCGACGAAACCGGCGGGAAAATCGAACTGCTAAAATCGGATGAAAAAGAAACGGTCTTTAAAATAATTTTGAAGAAAAATGAACGAAGTTAAATTAACGGCGGAACAAGAAAAGGCTCTGAAATACGACAATCACATTGCGCTTACGGCAAATGCGGGTTCGGGTAAAACTTTCGTATTTGCTAAAAGATTTGTGAAAATTGCGATTGAGAAAAATCCCGAACTCGATAAAATTATCGCCATAACGTTTACTGAAAAAGCCGCGGGGGAACTTTACGTAAGAATTGCGAAAGAAATCGACGCATTGATTAGCGAAGGCTACGAGCCGAAATTGTTGAATAAAATTCGCAAGCGATTGGTCTCCGCAAAAATTTCCACCATCCATTCCTTTTGTCTTTCGATATTGCGCGATTATTCGCCGCAAGCCGGACTTGACGCAAACATGACGCCAATTCGCGAGGACGAGCGCGACAAACTGATAAACAAGGCGTTTGACGACGCTTTCGAGGACGAACTCGGCTCGGCGTCTTTACGCGCGTTGCTGAGATATTTCGGAAGCAAAAGAATGCTGAAACAAACGATAAAAAAGGGACTTGAAAAAAGACGCGTCACGGAAAAACTTTACCGAGAACATTATTCGAAAGGCAAAGAGGAAATTGTAGAATATCTTAAAAGTAATGCTGACAAGTTTTTTTCGCTGATAATTGTGCCGCAAATAACTTCCGCGGTGGATTTGATAAGTGAAATCAACTTCGCCGTGGCGGCTGTAAAGCCGAACGAAAAGACCGCCGCCGCTAACGAACTTCTCGCGCTAATCGAGGTTGCGGAAACGGATTTCGAGAAAATGACTTTGCTTACGGAACTGGTGAAAACTATTACGACAAAATCGGGTTCGCTTGCTTTGAAAGACTACGCCAAAGCGCTTGAAAATAAAAATGAAGCGAAAGCGCTCTTTGAAAAAAGGCTCGCTTTTTTGAAGGATTTCAATTTCGAAACGTTATACGATAATCTTGACGAACTCGCCGAACTTTCGGTGAACTTCTTTGATTTTTACAATAAAACTTCGGCGAAATTCGAGAGCGCGAAATTCGAAAACGGCTGGCTCGATTTCGAAGATATTTTGCTTAAAACCGACGAACTTTTGAACAACGAAGACGTTATTAATGATTTGAAATCGAAATACGAATACGTAATGGTTGACGAATATCAGGATACGAACGAATTGCAATACGAAATAATTATGCCCGTTCTCGACAAACTTAAGCGCGGAAATCTGTTTGTGGTGGGCGACGAAAAGCAGAGCATCTACATGTTTAACAACGCGGAACTTGAAGTTTTTAATGAAACGAAAAAAGACGTAACCGAACACGAAGGCGAAATTCTCGAACTTCCGCATAGTTTCAGATTGAAGCCGAATAACGCTTTGTTCGTAAACAAATTGTTTTCCGAAGTTTTCGCTAATCCGAATCCGCTTTACAACGAGGTTGAATTCAGTCCGTTGATTGTTACGAATTTCACCGACGACGAGCCGGGAAGAGTGGAATTCATTTTTTCGGTCGATACGAAAGACGAGCCCGCGCCGTATTCCGAAGCGGAACTTGTCGCGGCGAAAATCAAGGAACTGTCGGCGAAAAGAGAAGTAAACCTTTCCGAAACCGCGGTACTCTCGAGGCAAAACAAACATCTTGCGGAAATCGAAAAGGCTCTCGCGAAAGAAAAAATTCCTTACACTGTTCTCGGCGGCGTGGGTTACTATCAAGAACTTGTTATTCGCGATATTCAGAATTATTTGACATTCCTGAGTTCGGTAAATAACGACCTTGCGCTTGTTTCCATTTTGCGCGCGCCGTTTTATTCAGTAAGCGACACCGATTTGTTTAAGATTTCTCTCGAAGGCGGCGAAAGTTTTTGGGAAAAATTACGCGGCTATGCGGAATTGAACGAAGAATTTATTGACGTGGTTAATAAATTGCAAAAGCATTTGGAATACGCCGACGCCTACGAAATTCCGACCTTGTTAAATAAAGTTCTTACTGAAACGAATTACTGGGCGGCGCTTGCTTTTCGTGAAAATTCCGAGCAAGAAATAGCAAACGTGCAAAAGTTGCTTTCCGCGTCGCTCGAAACGTTGAAAGGCGACGCCGTTTCGCTTTACGAATTTGCGGAAAGATTGAACACCGCGATTAAAGAGGTAAAAAACGAAGGCGCGGCGCCGACCTCCGAAGAAAGCGAAACGGTAAAAGTGATGACTTATCACAAATCCAAAGGGCTTGAGTTCGATACGGTTTTTCTGTACAAAACGAACGAAACGTTAAAGCAGACGAGCGTAAAATCGCGTGAAATCACTTTTGACAAAGATTTCGGTTTGCTTGCAAAAACGCCTTCGCCGCAAGGATATTTTTATAATTATCTTAGCAATCCGCTCGTTTGGATGTACCAATATTACATTGCGAGAAAAGAGAAAGCCGAAGCGAAACGATTGTTTTATGTAGGCGTAACACGCGCGAGAAAGAACTTGTTTCTCTCGGCGAAAATTACCAAAAGCGGAAAAATTTCCGAAAATTCTTTTCTTGGAATGACAATCGGCGCGCTTAGGTTTTCGTACGACGACACTTCGGTTTTGCTCGAAGGAGATTTGCCTTACGGCGTATCGGGCGAAAGTCGCAAGATGACTTACGAAATAAAAATTGAGCGCAACAAATATTCGGAAGCGATATTATCGGAGGAAGAAAAGAAAGCCGAAACGGAATTTGTTGTCAACACGCAAGTGATTGAAGATGCCGAAAGCAACGAATTTATTTCCGCAACGAAAATTGCGCTGTATAAATTCTGTCCTTTCAAATACAAGTTAACTTACGAACTCGGTTTCGGAAAATTATTTAACATTCTGAAAAATGCCGAGTTCGACGATTACAACACGCGCGAGGAAAGCGACGAAAATCCGCCCGCGAATTTGCTCGGTTCGGTTCTGCACAAAGCGCTCGAACTTGAAATTACGCGCGAAACTTTGGATGAGAAACTGCGCGAAGCGACGGAAAGCCTTGCGAAACTCGGCGAGGATAAAAATGTTCTTTACGAAAAGTCGCGAGAGATACTGCTGAAATTTATGTCTTCGGAGATTTTTTCATGGCTCAAAAGCAAAAGGAATTTTAAAAACGAATATGAAATTTATTTGAAAAACGAAGATTATTATCTTTTCGGAATTATCGACAAATTGATTTTGGAAGAAAAGAAAGTAATTGTTGTGGATTACAAATCCGATAAGGTGAAGGACGGAGCGTTCGAGAAAAAGTTTTCGCAGTACGAAAATCAATTGAAATTTTATCTTTTTATTCTCGGAAAACTTTATCCCGAAACGAAAGAATTCGAAGCGCGTTTGGTCTTTTTGAATTATCCCGAAAACTCGATTACAAAAAAATATTCCGAAGAGGAAATTTTCTCGTTCGGTTCGGAGATAACCGAAATTGTAAAGAAAATTCGCGAGAAGGAATTTTCAAAAAACGAAAAGAACTGCGCGCGCTGCGTTTATTTTCAAAACGGAAAATGTGTGGCGTAAAATGGGCGAAAAACTTTTCAATAACTTGGATTTATTGCAACCCGAGATAATGCTTGCGTTGTACGGGCGCGGCGCTTTCCCTATGGCGGATGAATTCGGCGAGATAAATTGGTACATGCCTCAAACGCGCGCGATAATTCCGCTCGACGATTACAACGTTCCCCGTTCGCTAAGAAAATTCATGGAGCGGAGCGATTTCGAATACGCTTTTAGCAAACGCCGACTCGATGTGATTTACGGCTGCGCTTCTCGCGAAGAAACTTGGATTTCGAAAGAGTTAATTGAAGCGTACGAAAGACTAATCGAATTGGAACATTTGCATTCGGTGGAAGTTTACAAAGACGGTCGTTTGGTCGGCGGATTGTACGGAATCACGATTGGCGGCGCGTTTTTCGGCGAGTCAATGTTTTCGAGTGTCGAGCAAGCCTCGAAAGCGGCGCTTGTGAAATTAATCGAAAGATTGAACGAGCGCGGTTTCGTTTTGCTCGACGTTCAGTATTTGACGGAGCATCTTAAAATGTTCGGCGCGCGGGAAATTGATTTTGACGAATTTTCGCGCCTGCTTGCTGAGTCTTACAAACGCGACGTTTTCTTTGTCTAACGGAAAAATTTTTCGTTAATTTAAAAACGTTATGGAAATAAATAATACTAAAAATCGTTTTATTTCAAGTTTTAAGATTTTACGCGAGTACGACGAAGCGCTAATTCCGAGCGTGAATCCTGTTTGGGCGGCGTTTTTCGGACTTTTCCTTGTTTTTATTCTTTACCAAATAGTCGGCAGTTTACTGACCATGGCGGTTTTCGGTTTCGATTTGAAAAACGTTAACAAAAACTCGCTGCGTTTGATGACAATCGCGGGACAATTGCTTTTTATTCTTTTGCCCGCTCTCGTAATGGCTCGTGCGGTTTACGGCGACGTTTCCACAATTGTGCGCGTGCGACGTCTTCCCGCGAGAACTGAATTTCTTTTTGCTATTGCCGGACTTGTAATTCTCACGCCGCTTTTCCAACTTTTCATCGCAATTCAAAATTACATAATTACGTCGCTTGCGGCGAAATCGGAATTTGTAAATTCGATTAAAGTTTTTCTTGACAATATGGACAAACTCGTCGAATCGTCTTATCTCGATATTCTCGCCACGACTTCGCCGATTGAAACGATTCTTGTGGTTATCGTGGTTACCGTGGTTCCCGCTCTTTGCGAAGAAACTTTTTTCCGCGGCTTCATTCAAAAAAGTTTCGAACTGAAATTGCGTCCCGTTATCGCAATTTCAATAACGTCGCTTTTCTTTGCCTTTTATCATTTTAATCCTTACGGAATGATACCGCTCTTTTTCCTTTCGGCGTATCTCGGTTATTGGGCGTACAAAAGTCAATCCATTTTCATTTCGATGACAATCCATTTTTTGAATAATCTTTTCGCCGTGATGATGTATTTGGTTTACGGCGAGGAAGAATTAATAACAAAGCCCGATGTTTCGAACATTGATATTGTTTCGATTTCGGGCCAATTTGTTTTTCTTTTCGTAATTTTCCTTGTGCTTATTTTTTACGTGAGAAAATTTTACGCAAAAGCGGAGGCTGAATGATTTGTCCGAAATGCGAAAGCGAATACGTTGACGGCATTACGGTGTGCCCGACGTGTAACGTGGAACTTGTAACGCTCGAAGAATTCGAAGCCAATTTAACCGAACCGTCGGACTGGATTACGGTTTACGCCGCATCGGATATAATCGAAGCGACAATGCTGAAAGATAATTTGGAAAGCGCGGGAATAGAAACGATAATTATCGACAAGCAAGATTCCAATTTCCCCGCTTGGGGCGATTTGTCGGTGATAAAAATCGACGTTAAGAAAACGGATGCCGAAGAAGCGAAAAAATTAATCGACGCAATTCTTAACGATGATGAAAGGGAAGACTAATGGCGTTATCAAACAGAATTACGAGAATTGCAGTTGCGGTAATCGCCATTCCGATTCTGCTTTTTGCGGCGATTTACGGGAAAGTCGCTTTTCTGATTTTCGCTCTCTTTGTCGGCGGAGGCGCGTTTTATGAATTCGCTTCGATGTTAAAAAACAAGGATGTTGAAATTCCTTTGTCGCTTGGCGAAGCGTTCGTTTTCTTAATAATCTTAAATGCGTATTTCCAATTTGTCGCTTTCGAAGTGATAGTTATTCTCGTCCCGATTTTCATTTCCGTTTACGAACTTTTTGCGGGGAAAAAATCCGTAACGTTTAACGCTGGCGCAACGCTTCTCGGAATTTTTTACGTCGGATTGTTTTCTTCTTTGCTTGTTAAAATCAGAGAATTTTTCCCGGAGGAAATCGTTTACGCTCGCGGCGGAGCGATAATTATTGCCGTTTTTATTACGATTTGGCTTTGTGATTCGGCGGCGTATTTTCTCGGAACTGCATTCGGCAAGCACAAACTTTTCCCGCGCGTGAGCCCTAAAAAAAGTTGGGAAGGCGCAATTGCTGGATTTCTCTTTTCGGTTCTCGGAATGATAGTTATGCGGGAGTTTTTCCTCACGTTTATGGGTTTCGCCGAAGCGATATTTTTCGGCGCTATGGTCGGAGTAGTGGGGCAAGTCGGCGATTTAATAGAAAGCATGATAAAAAGAGACGCGGGTGTAAAAGATTCGTCGTCGATAATTCCCGGACACGGCGGAATTTTCGACAGATTCGACTCGTTGTTATTTAGCGCGCCTTTCGTATATTTGTTTTTGGTTTTCCTTTACTAACAAGGAGTGAAGATGAAAAAATTCAAAAAATTTTCTTACGCCGTAATAGTTGTTTTTCTTTCCCTTTCTCTCTTCTATGAGCCGCTTTATTTGTATGCTCAATCTGTGGAGGATTTAAGCGGAATAAACTCGGGCATCGGCGGCGACACGGGAGAAGTAACGCCGGCGGATAATTCGGATAACACGACGGTTTACGTTATTGCGGGTGCGGTGGTGATAGGAATAGCTTTATATTTTTATTTGAAATGGGCGGAGAAAAAACGCCCTCCGCTTGAAAACAATGAGAAGACCGAAAAAGCCGAAACGAAAAGCGACACGCTTGTTTATCGTAAAGCGCAAGCGCGTCCGTTGAGCGCTCAAAAATTGTTTGCAAATCCGTAAAACGTTTGATTTTTTGTTTCATTAATTTTACTTTAAATGCTTAAAAAATAAATGTAAGGTCTCTTTTGAATTACTACGCCGAACTTAACGATTCACAATTAATGGAGTTGGTTAAAAAGCGGGACAAATCCGCTTTAATCGAACTTTATCGTCGCTATTCGGAATTATTATTCGCGCTTGCAAAGAAAATCACGGGCGACGAAAATCTCGCGTCCGTAATTATCGAACGCGTTTTTCTCATCACTTGGAAGAAAATAGATTTCTATTTCAAGGGAGCTCCCAATCCTTACGTTTGGTTTGTCGCTTTGACTCGTAACAGCGCCGTCGATAGCGCACGCCGTAACAGAGGCTCGCTTTCAAGTACGGTCGAATATACGGAAAGCTACGAAAACGAGTACATTATTCCGAAAATGAAAGAGCCGATGGACCCGCTCGAACTTAAACTTGCGGAGAAATTGAAACCGAAATTTAACGACTCGTTAAATAAATTGACCGAAGCACAAAAATATGTTTTGCATTTGGCTTATTACGACGGTTACACTTTGGACGAAATTGCGGAAAAATTGCACATTCCTGTTCAAACAGTTCGCAACAAAGTGAAAACCGCGGTTTACAATTTGCGCGATAATTTGTTAACGGAAGAAGAATAATGGCGGATACGATAAAAGAAATGATGAGCGCCTATGTTGCGGGTTGCATGGATATGCGCAACCTCGCGCAGTTCGTGAAGTTTCTCGAACAAGGCGATTATATTCCGTTGGACGAACTCGGCGAATTGCAAAACATCGCTTCGTTAATTCCGATTTTACTCGAGCGCGAAGCTCCTCCCGCATCGTTGCAAAATCAGATTTTTTCTCAAATTCCCGACGAACATGTCGAAGAAGAGCCCAAAAGAGTTAAACGTAAAGTTAATCTCGGTGAAATAATAAAAGAAGAACTTGCGGAAGAAAAACAGAAACCCGAGGAAGAGGATATTGAAATAGAAATACCGGAAAAAGTTTCTTTCACAAGTTTGGAACGCGATACGGTTGTTGCCGAAGTAGCCGAAAAATTGGAAGAAGAAATTTTCGCGACGAAAAAATCCTCACCGCGGGAAGAAAAAAACAAGGCGATAATTGAAGA
>CAYZMW010000113.1:0-10309 GCA_964479645.1 uncultured Melioribacter sp.
GTTTATTACGCAATGAATTTGGAAGTGAAAGGAAACAAAAAAGCCACGCCTTTCACGCTTGCCGAAGGAATTCGCCTCGGAATTTTAACGGGAATTTTCGGCGCGTTTTTCGCTGTATTCCTCGATTCTTTTCTAACGTTCATTTTACGAAGCAATGATTTTGTCGCGGCATTTCCGCAAATGGAAGCGTTTATTCAAAGTTTCGGCGTTCCCGAACAAACGAAAAAAGAAGTTCTCGCAATGCTCCAATCGATTGTCGAAGAAATCAAAACCACGGGAATTTCAATCGTTTACAGTTTCAGTATGTTAATAAGCAATTTGATTTTTAACACAATTCTCGGGCTGTTGGGCGGACTTATCGGCGTGAAATTTATTAATAAAAAATATTTTTCATAATTTAAGGTTGGCGCAAATGAAAAAAATATTTTTTTTCTTTTTGATTGTTTCGCTTGAAATTTTCCCTCAAATAACAAATTACCGAATAACCCCGCCGACAGTGAATTATGCGGAGGAAGTCGTTATTGCAATTAACCCATTAGAACCGCAAATTCTTGCCGCGGGCGCAAACATAAATTATTCTTTCCGTTCGACCGACGGCGGAGTTACTTGGTCGTATCAACAATTAAGTTCCACTTACGGCGTTTGGGGGGACCCCGTTACGCTTTTCGATAAATCGGGCAATTTGTATTTCGTGCATCTTTCCAATCCCGACGACGGGTATTGGATAGACAGAATTGTCGTGCAGAAATCGACGGATAACGGCGTAACTTTTAACGACGGTTCATACACGGGTTTGATTTCGCCGCACAATCAAGACAAAGCGTGGATTGCCGCGGATTTGACAAACTCGCAATACAAGAACACGCTTTACTTGACGTGGACGGAATTCGACAGTTACGGTAGCACGTCGAGTTCCGACAGTACGAGAATTTTATTTTCCAAATCAACCGATTTTGCGGAAAGTTGGAGCGAACCGATAAAAATAAACGACGTTAACGGCGATTGTCGCGACGAAGACAACACCGTGGAAGGCGCTGTGCCCGCGGTGGGCCCGAACGGCGAAATTTACGTTGCGTGGTCGGGACCGCTTGGAATTATGTTCGATAAATCGACCGACGGCGGGGAAACTTGGGGCGAGGATATTTTTGTGGCGGAACAGCCCGGCGGCTGGGATTACGGCGTTGAAGGACTCTACCGCGCTAACGGCTTGCCTGTAACGGCGTGCGACACAAGTTCCGCTTCGCCCTATAAGGGAACGATTTACGTTGTTTGGAGCGACCAAAGAAACGGCGACACGAACCCCGACGTCTTCATAACCAAATCGACCGACGGCGGCGAAACTTGGAGCGAAGCCGTTAAGGTGAACAACGACGAAACGGAGCGTCCGCAATTTTTCGCTTGGCTTGCTATCGACCAAACCAACGGCAACCTTTACGTTACGTTTTACGACCGCAGAAATACGACGGGAACTTACACCGATTTTTATCTCGCGCGCTCTTCCGACGGCGGAGAAACTTGGAAAAATTATTGCGTAACCGATAACTCTTTTCCCACCTCAAGCGATGTTTTTTTCGGCGATTACGCTACAGTGGCCGCATTTAACGGCGTAATTCACCCGATTTGGATGGAAACGAATGCACAAAATAATTTGAGCGTTTGGACGGCTGTTATTCACGACGAAGATTTAACGGACATCGAACAAACCGAAACGCGCTTGCCGAAGCAATTCGCTTTGCGCCAAAATTACCCGAACCCGTTCAACCCGACTACAACGATTTCGTATTCAATTCCGAATGGCATTGTTTCGTCGGAAGCGGGAAGGCAATCCGCGGTTAATGTTGCATTGAGCGTTTACAACGCACTCGGAGAAAAAATAACAACGCTTGTAAACAAAGAACAAGCGCCGGGCGAATATTCGGTTCGCTTCGATGCAAGAGAATTGCCGAGCGGCGTTTACTTTTACACTTTGCGTGCGGGCGAATATGTGCGTTCGCGCAAAATGATTTTAATGAAATAGTTTTTCCGTTTACCGTTTTGTCGGAGAAAAATGAATTTCGATAAAAAACTTCTTGCACTGATAAAAAACGCACGGTTCGAATTTATCGCGACAATTGTTGCGGGAATTTCCGTAGGTTTGTTCACCATTTTTCAAAGCAAATTTTTAAGCGGCGTTCTTGATGCCGTTTTTCTTAAAGAAAAAACGCTCGATGCAATTTTAACCTTGATTTCATTGTTCTTCCTTTTCGGCGTACTGAAAAGCGTCGCCATTTGGATGCAAAAATTGTTCGCTTCCAAAACCGCGGAAAAAATTAAAAGCGATTTGCGAAACCGCCTATCGGAGAAAATTTTCGCGCTGGGTCCCGTTTTTACCAAGAACATCGAAAGCGGGAAATTAAGCGCAATAGTTAATGAAGGCGTGGAAAAACTCGATGCTTACTATTCGTCTTATCTGCCGCAATTTTTCCTTGCTAACATTATTCCCGTTTTGATTTTAATTTTCGTTTTCCCTATCGATTTGCTTTCAGGATTTGTTTTTCTCGTTACGGGTCCCGTCATTCCTTTTTTTATGATTTTAATCGGCAAACAGGCGGAGAGTTTGAGCAAAAAACAGTGGAAAACTTTAAGTTATTTGAGTTCGCATTTCTTCGACGTAATTCAAGGTTTAACTACGTTAAAACTTTTCGGGCAAAGTAAAAATCAAATTAAGAAGATTTCGGAAATCAGCGACGAATTTCGCAAGGCGACACTCGGCGTTCTGAAAATCGCGTTCCTTTCCGCGCTTGTTCTCGAAGTGCTTTCCACAATCAGCATCGCAATTGTTTCCGTGGAAGTCGGTTTGCGATTGCTTTACGGGAAAATAGAATTTTACGACGCCTTTTTCGTGTTGCTTCTTGCGCCCGAGTTTTATCTGCCGATGAGATTGCTCGGTTCGAGTTTTCACGCGGGAATTGACGGAGTTACGGCGTCGAAAAGCATTTTCGAAATTCTTGATGCAAAAAACGTAGCGAAAATTTCCGGCGCGCGCGTTGAAAAATCGTCCGTGCCTTTCGCAATTGAATTTCGCGAAGTCGCTTTCGAATACCGCTCGAACACGCAAGTTTTGAAAAATATTTCATTCAAAATCGAAGCCGGCGAAAAAATAGCTCTTGTCGGCAAAAGCGGCGCGGGCAAAAGCACGTTGCTGAATCTACTGTTGAAATTTATCGAACCGACGCGTGGAGAAATTTTAGCGAAAGGGGGTAAACTTTCAGAAATCTCTCGCGAAAGTTGGCTGCGAAACGTCACGTATCTTTCGCAACACCCGTATTTGTTTCACGGAAGCGTTCGCGAAAATTTGCTTCTCGCAAAACCGAACGCAAACGATAGCGAACTTTTCGCCGCTCTCGAATTTGCAAATATCGAAAATTTCGTGCGCTCGCTTCCGCAAGGACTTGACACGCCGACGGGAGAACGAGGCGCGGCGTTGAGCGGCGGACAAGTGCAACGAATTGCGCTTGCACGAGCGTATCTAAAAAACGCGCCGATTTTATTGCTTGATGAACCGACCGCAAATCTCGACCCGGAAATTGAGGAAGAAATTTCCGCCAAGATTTTCGAACTGATGAAAAACAAAACCGTAATTACAATCGCTCACAGATTGAAGACGATTGAAAATTCGGATAAAATCGTGGTTCTGCAAAACGGCGAAATAGCGGAACTCGGAACTCACGAAGAACTACTGCAAAAAGGCGGAGTTTACGCGACGTTGCTGAACTATTACGCGGGTGCAGTATGAAAACTTTTCGCCGACTTGTAAAAATAGCGCTCGAACACAAAGGCTTGATGGCTCTTTCGCTGATGTTCGGATTTTTCACAATCGGCAGCAGCGTGGGACTTTTAATGACAAGCGCGTATGTGATTGCGCGAGCGGCTTTGCATCCGAGCATCGCGGTCTTGCAAGTCGCAATTGTCGGCGTGCGATTTTTCGGCGTTGCGCGCGGCGTTTCGCGTTACGTTGAAAGATTAATTTCGCACGACGTAACTTTTCGCTTGCTTGCGAAATTTCGTATTTGGTTTTACAAAGCGATCGAACCGCTTGCGCCGGCGGGCTTAGCGAAATATCGTAGCGGCGATTTACTTGCGCGCGTTGTTTCCGACGTCGAAAGTCTTGAACACATTTACATTCGCGTAATTTTTCCGCCGCTTGTCGCCTTGCTTATTACAATTTTAATGTGGATTTTGTTCGGCATTTTCAGCGTCACGTATTCGCTTGTAATTTTTTCCGCGCTTTTTGTCGCCGCCGTTTTCGTTCCCGTTGTCACTCGCGCTCTTTCGAAAAGAGACGGCGCCGCTTACGTACGCTTACGCTCGCAACTGAACGCACTTTCGATTGATTTATCGAACGGATTAACCGAACTTCTCGCATTCGGCGGAGAAAAGGATTTTCTCGAAAAATACGATAAGGTCAATCGCGAGTTTTCCGCATTGCAAAGAAAAATGTCGTTCATTGACGGATTGAACGAGGCGCTGATTACGCTTGTCTTGAACATTTCGATTGTCCTTTTGCTTTTCGTTGCCGTTCCCGACGTTCGAGTGAACATTACGGGAATTGACCTTGCCGTAATGGTCGTCGGAATTATGGCGTCGTTCGAAGCCGTGTTGCCGATACCGACGACGGTGCAACATTTCGAAACAAGCATTAAAGCCGGCGAAAGGATTTTCGAAATAACCGACGCCGAACCGAAAGTGCGTTTCGAGAAGAACGGTATAAAAGAAGTTAAATCGAATAAAATCGAATTTCAAAACGTCACTTTTGCATACGATGAAAAACCTGTGCTGAAAAACTTTTCGCTTGTCGTTTTAGAAAAGGGAAAAATCGGGATTGTCGGCGCAAGCGGCGCGGGGAAAAGCACATTGGTAAACTTGCTCGCAAGATTTTACGACCCGCAAAAAGGCGCTGTTTTATTGGGCGAAACCGACATCCGAAAACTCGACGAAGAATTTTTGCGCGGAAAAATTTCCGTTGTTTCACAAAGCGCTTATTTCTTTAACGGGAGCGTACGCGAAAATCTTCGTCTTGCGAAAACCGACGCAAGCGACGAAGAAATTTTTGCCGCGACGAAAGCCGCAAACGTTCACGATGTAATTTCCGCGCTTCCGCAAGGTTACGACACTTGGATCGGCGAACGCGGTTTTCTTTTGAGCGGCGGCGAGCGTCAGCGTTTGGCAATTGCGCGCGCGCTTTTGAAAGACGCGCCGATAATGATTTTCGACGAACCGACAGCGAATCTCGATGCGGAAAACGAAAAGGAAATTCTCGATACGATTTATTCGGTAACCGAAAACAAAACGTTGATTTTAATTACGCACAGATTGGTGCGTCTTGAAAAACTTGATGAAATCGTCGTAATGAAAAACGGCGAAATTGCCGAGAGAGGGAACTTCGGCGTTTTGCTTACAAAGGAAGGGGCTTTTAAGAAAATGTACGACGCACAGAAAAACAGATTGAAAAATTAATCACCGACTAATTCCACAAGTCTTTGCGCCGATTTTTCCCAAGTGAAATTTTTCATAAATTCTCCCGCGCGTTTACCAAGTTGGCGGATTTCGTCGCGGTGATGGTATGCGTATTCGATTTGCGCAATAATTTCATCCAAGTCCGGTTCGAACCAATTCGCCCAAAGCGTTTTATCGTCGGCGTAAAGTTTGAACGGTTTGTGTTCCTTAACAAGCAAAGCGTGATTTTCGTCCAAAACGTCGCGCTGTCCCGAATTATACGCCGCAACCACAGGCTTTCCGCAAGCCATATATTCCATTAAAACGAGATTCGTTCCGCCTTCGCAGCGGTTCGGGAAAAGTCCGATGTCGGTTTTAGCGTAGATTTCGCGCAACTTTCGGTTCGGCACAACTTCAAGCGTAATTATGTTTTCCGCGCCGATACCGTTAATTGCGTAAATGTGGTTCATTTTTTCCTGCCACGTTTCGCCTTTGTTTTCGTAATTGAAAGTCGGCGCGTAGTGGTAAAGTTCCATCGATTGCGGCCAGAAGTTGTACCACGCGTTAATCAAAACGATGTCCTTGTATTTTTCGCGCAACGCTTTGAACGCGCGCAAAACCAAATCCTGACCTTTCCTCAGTTCGAATTTCCCGCCCGAAAAAATCACGAAAAGATTTTCGTCGAGTTTCGGTTCCACGGGATAAAAAATTTCGGGGTCAATGCCCTGAATAAGGTAATCGGAATTTTCAATGCCGACTTCCAGCAACTTTTCGTAATTCCATTTCGAGCCGCCGATAACTTTATCGTATTTCCGTGCGTTGCGAATTGAATGGATGTTCAGTTCGTTTTCAAAAAACGTGTAGCCGTAATTTTCGTCGCCCCAAATTTTCGCAAGAGGCTGAAAATCTATTCCCGTAAGCGCGTGAAAGACTTTTCCTTCCACTTTTTTTACGCTTGCGCCGTCTCTCTCAAAATCCCATTTTTTTACATTCGGATAAAATTTCGGTGTCTCTTGATAAAGATAATTACTACAAACGCCCCAACCGAAATTTTCGCCTTTCGATAAAGCCAAATATAAATCTTTCATTCTTTAACTCTTTTTATTTCGAAAACAAAGATATTACTAACGCCGTGTTAATCCAAATTGAAACGAAAAAACGCCGACGCACCGCGATACTTTTACGCTTTTTAGAACGCAACTGCGTATATTTGCAAATCGTAAATTCCACTGAAATTTAAAATACCGAGAAAGGAAAAGAATGCTGAAAGTCGGAAATATTGAATTGGAAAAACCGCTTTTGCTTGCGCCGATGGAAGACGTGACAAATCCGGGATTTCGGAAAATTTGCAGAGAACTCGGCGCGGATATTGTTTACACGGAATTTGTGAATTCGGACGGACTTTCGCGCAAAGACAAAAAGACGCACGAAAAAATGAAAATAAGCGACGACGAACGTCCGATTGGCATTCAGATTTACGGCGGAAACATTGAACCGATGGTGGTTTCCGCTAAAATTGCAGAGAAAGAAAAACCCGACTTGCTCGACATTAACGCCGGGTGTTGGGTGAAAAAAGTTGCAAATCGCGGCGCGGGCGCGGGATTGCTGAAAGACCCGCCCTATATGGAGAAAATGGTTCGCTCGATTGTGGAAGCCGTTGATTTGCCGGTAACGGTTAAAACGCGTCTCGGCTGGGACGAAAACAGCATCGTTATTCTCGATGTTGCGCGACGAATTGAAGATGCGGGCGCAAAACTTTTAACGGTTCATTGCCGCACAAGAAGTCAAGGACACTCGGGCGAACCCGCTTGGTTTTGGATAAATAAAATTAAAGAAGTTGTGAGTATTCCCGTTGTTCTGAACGGCGGCGTAATGACGGCGCAAGACGTAAAGCGCGCTTTCGACGAAACGAACGCAGACGGCGTGATGATTGCCCGCGGAGCGATCGGGCAACCGTGGATTTTTCGCGAAGGAAAGGAAATTCTTAAATACGGAGAAGTGAAAAATCCCGTTACGACCGAAGAGCGAATTCGCACCGCGCTTAAACATTTGAAATACGAAGTGGAAGTAAAAGGTGAAAGGCGCGCGGTCATTCCTTTCAGAAAGTTTTATTCGGGTTATCTGAAAGGCTTGCACGGAGCATCGAAAATTCGGCAGCAATTGATGCAATTTACGGAATACGCGCCGATCGAAGATTTGCTCTTGAAATATCTCGAACAACTTGAAGAATACGAAAAAGGTAAACCGAAACGTGAAAGTTAATTCGGAAATAACGGCGAAAATTTTTTCTTACTTGTTCGTTCCGCCCGTGATGACTTTAATAATCTTCGCGGAAATCGGATTGAATTCGAACGGACATTTTTCCGAAATTTTTCTAAACGCTCTGCTTTTCGGTTTCGTCCTTCCGATTGCGGTTTTTGTTTACTTGCGTAAGAAAAATTTAGTCGTAAACGACGACGCGGTTATCAAGGAAGAACGCACGCTTCCGTATTTAATCGGAGCGTTGCTCACGCTGGTAGCGTTTTTCGTTTCGTGGCGAACAACCGGATTTTCATTGGCGACTTCAACGTGGGTAATTTATTTCGTTACTTCGCTTCTTATTACGGCGATTAATAAATTTTGGAAAATCAGCGCGCACGCAATGGGCGTCGGAATTCCGCTCGGCGTTACGTTGTTCGAAGGAAACTCTTTAAGTCTTTTTTTCGCTGTCGTTCTCGTCATTGTTTTCTGGGCGCGACTTAAATTGCACGTTCACACGCCGATGCAAGTCGTGGCGGGAGCGTTAACGGGAATTTTCGTTTCGTTGGCGATTTTATATTTGAGGTGAAAAATGAGTGAGAAGAAAAAGGAAATCGTAAAAGTTTTAACGCGGATTGCCGATTTGTTGGAATTTAAGGGAGAAAATCAATTTAAGATAAAAGCGTATCGGAACGGAGCAAGCGCAATCAAAAAATTCGAAGGCGATATTAGCGAACTTGTCTCGAACGAAAATCCCGTGAAAATTAAAGGCGTCGGGAAAGGAATTTTATCCGTAATAAAAGATTATTTGGAAAACGGCTTTTCCACGGAATTGGAAAAATTATCGGAAGAAATCCCGGAAAAAATTTCGGAATTGTTTGAAATCAAAGGTCTTGGAATAAAGAAAATTCGTGCGCTGTATGAAAATTTGGGAATTGCCTCGGTTGATGATTTGAAAAGCGCGCTTGAGAACGGCAAACTTGCGGAAAGCAAAATTTTACCGGATAAAACACTTGAAAAAATTGAACACGAAATCAAAAAGTTTGAAGAAAGAGGGAAATTTTTTCTGCTTAACGAAGCGGAACAAATAGCGGAAGAAGTAAAAACATTAATAAAGAAAAACATCGCTTCGGTTAAGAAAATCGAGGTTAGCGGCGAATTGCGAAGAGTTCGTGAAATTATTTCCAAAATCGAGTTTGTTGTTTTGCGTGAGAAAGGTGGTTCTGAAAATTTTGAAAAAGAACTCGGCGATTTATTTCGATTTGAAAAATCAGCGGATACGATTTCAACGACGGACGCGGATATTTACGAACTTGGGAATTTCGCAAAACGCTCGGTTTATCTTTACGTAACCGAAAGCAAAAGCGATTTTGTAAAAATTAATTTTCTGAGAACCGGAAATGACGAATTTATCGGAGCATTTAACCTCGAGGAGGAATTCAATAAAGAACGCGAAATATTCGAAAAGAATTCGTATGAATATTGCATTCCCGAAGTTCGTGAGCAAAAGCCGCAAAATATTTCCGCGCGCACTTCGGATTTGTGTTTCGGCGAAATGAAAGGAATGTTGCATTTTCACACGGTTTGGTCGGACGGACACAATTCGCTTGAAGAAATGGTTCGCGCCGGGAAGGAACTTGGTTTCGAATATTTCGCCGTGTGCGACCATAGCAAAAGCGCTTACTATGCAAACGGACTTAACGAAGAACGATTAAGTGAGCAAAAAAAGTTAGTTGCGGAAATCTCAGAAAAACACGGCGTAACGATTATGCACGGAAATGAGGTCGATATTTTGCCCGACGGCTCGCTTGATTTTCCCGACGACGTTCTCGCCTCGCTTGATTTTGTAGTGGCGTCGGTGCATTCCAATTTTCGGTTGAGCGAAGCCGAAATGACATCGCGAATTATCAAAGCGGTTGAAAATCCTTACGTGAACGTTTTGGGACATCCGACCGGACGTTTGCTTTTGCGTCGCGACCCTTACGCGGTGAATATTCTCAAAGTGATCGACGCTTGCGCGGCAAATAATGTCGCAATTGAAATTAATGCAAATCCGTGGCGGCTCGATCTCGATTGGCGCAATCTCGACTATGCAAGAAAACGAGGCGCGATTTTTTCAATCAACGCCGATGCGCACTCGACTGGCGATATCGCTTATACGAAACTCGGAGTGAAAATCGCGCGCAAAGGCGGAGTGAATCAGTCTGAAGTAATTAATTATTGGGACATTAATAGATTACGCGAATTTATTGCATCGAAGCGGTGAGAAGTTTATCAATTCAAAAGGCAAAATTCAAAATTCAAAAAAATCTTTTATTTATTTAATTCAATATAGTGTTCTTACAAAACGCGCTTTTTTATAATAGAACACGGATGACACTGATTTTATCACTTTTTTATATTCTAAATTCTAACTCCTTGCTCCTAACTCCTATAATTCAACCAATCGTTCATCCATCTTTTTTTGAGCATAATAAAATTCAAACTTAACTTCAAGAAAACTTTTTTTGATTGTTTTTAGTAAAAGAAGTAATTTTATTTTTTGAATTTAATTGCAAAACGTATAAATAAAAGATATCAGAGGCTCATATGAAAA
>CAYZMW010000114.1:0-13529 GCA_964479645.1 uncultured Melioribacter sp.
TTTTATTAAAATCTAAAAGAAAAGCGGGAAACGTCAAACAAATTTATTCACATATTCTCCCGAAATGATATTGCAAAAAGACAACTCAATTCAGCGTCCAGCAAATTAAGGTTGAGGCTGAGATTAAGATTGAGGGAAAAGGAATAAGAGAGTAATTGTGGAGACGCGCTATAGCGCGTCTCATCAGTGAACAATTCACGACGGCGTCTGTCCTTGCGAACCCGCCGTAGGCGGGTGAAGCAATCTGTCGGTTTGTTAGCAAAAGATTTTTCAGCGCTCGGCGTGGCAGATTCCTTCGTCCCGCCAGAGGCGAGACTCGGAATGACGGTGTTTGTTTATGTTGGCGCTCGGCACGACAGATTGCTTCGTCGTTTCACTCCTCGCAACGACTTGAAATTTCTAAATCCGATAAATTCAGTGTTCTATCACTTTTTATATTCTAAATTCTAGATACTCGCTCCTAGCTCCTAAACCAACCATTCACCCAATCAAACTTTCATTCATCATTTTTTAAATTCCGCCTTGTTTGAACAACCAATCAGCCAATCAGCCATTCATCCAAAATTCATCATTTTTTCAATCCCGCTCCGGCGGGGCAACATTCATAATTCATAATTAAAAGAAATCCGCGTCGTCCGTGTTCCATGAAAAAAGGTCGCCGAAATTTTTTATATTTTGCGCTATGATTATGAATAAAAAAACAAAGGTGTTTACGACAATCGTAATGTTCGTTGCCGCGATTTTTCTCGCGACGGGATGTTCGTCTTCGCCGCGATTTCATTCCGGGAAGCAAACGGCGGAAAAACAGCGAGCCGCTTACGAAAGATACTCGGACACAAGCGCCGCGAACGACACGAGCCAAAAAGTCCTTGCAACTGAAATCGGAACGGCGTCTTATTACGCGGATAAATTCGACGGAAAAATCACTTATTCGGGCGTGGTTTACGATATGAACGGTATTTCCGCCGCGCACCCGAAATACCCGATGGGAACAATCGTTAGAATTACAAATTTAAAAAACGGCAAACAAATAAAACTCGAAATTAACGACAGAATGCCTTACAGAGAGGACAGAATAATAGACCTTTCGCTCGGCGCGGCACGCGCGCTTGACATGGTGCAAGACGGAATTGCCGAAGTGAAAATCGAAGTGTTGAAATGGGGAACGGGTCGCAAATGAAAAATCTTTCCGCGAAAAAGACGGCCTTCTTTTCGCTCTTGCTCGCTTTCTCTTTTTTTGCGCAAAGCGGCGTAAGAATTGCGCGATTAAAATACAGCGGCGGCGGAGATTGGTACAACGACCCTTCCGCGGAAATTAATTTACTTAAATTTGTTGCCGAAAAAACGAACGTGAAAACCGTTCCCGAATATGTTTACGTGGACGCCGCCTCGCCCGATATTTTTAATTTTCCTTTCCTGTTCGCAACGGGACACGGAAATATGAATTTGAGCGACGACGAAGTTCGCAACTTGCGCGAATATTTGAAACGCGGCGGTTTTCTTTACGTTGACGACGATTACGGTTTGGACAAATATTTCCGTCGCGAAATCAAAAAAATTTTCCCGAAAAAAAAACTTGTCGAACTTCCTTTCGATTACGGCTTGTATCATGTTTTTTACGATTTCCCTTACGGTCCGCCGAAAATTCACGAGCACGACGGCAAACCGCCGCAAGGCTTCGGCGTTTTTATCGGAAAACGGCTCGCGGTTTATTACACTTACGAAAGCAATCCCTCCGACGGTTGGACTGACCCCGAAGTTCACAACGACCCAGAAAATATTAGGGAAGAAGCGTTGAAATTCGGCGTTAACTTGATTTTATGGGCGATAACGCAATGAACGAAACCGCGGCAATTCAGAAACTTAAAAATCTTGTAAAAAAAGAACGCGCCGATTTTCTTTTTTCGGCGCTTGCGAAAACTTTCGCCGTTTGGTTTCTCTGCGTATTTGTTTTTTCCGCTTTCGAAGCGTTATTCCGTTTCGGGAAAGACGCGAGAACGCTGATGTTTGCGCTCTTTGCGCTTTGCGCGGTTTTGTCATTCGTAAAATTCGCTTTGCCCGCGCTTTCGCTTTTTTTTCGCAAGATTACGTTTTCGGATATTCTTGACAAGGCGCAATCGCTCGGCGAAAACTTTCCTGAAATCAAGGACGAACTTGCAAACGCGCTCGAACTTGCGAGAAATCAAGACGAAAACTTCTCGGAAGAATTAATAAAAGCCGCGGTAAATCGCGCGCTTTCGCTTTTGCCGGAAAAATTTTTCGACGTAAGAAAAACGAAGCGACGAAAAGAAACGCTCGCGAATCTTTTCGTGATTTTTTCCGTCGCGCTTGCTTTTGCCGCGCTTCCCGCGTTGCGCGGCGGGGCTTTCAGAATTTCGCATTTTACGCGCGAGTTTCGTCCGCCGCAAAAATTCTTTTTTGAAGTTTCGCCGCGCGACACCGTAATCGCGAAAGGAGACACGCTGACGCTCGCCGTGAAAATTATCGGCGAAATGCCGCGCTCTTTCACGCTCTACATTAAAAACAAAGGCGATGCGGATTTCACGCCAAAGAGAAAATTCAAGACGAGTCGAAAAAAATATTTTCACGAAATTCGAAAAATCGAAACGCCGTTTCGTTATTTCTTTTTCGCTGAAAACGTTTCGAGCGATACGTTTTCGGTTTCCGTGGTTAATCCGCCTTTCGTGAGAGAAATAAACGCAACCGTTTACCCGCCGAAGTACACGGGCGAAAAGTCGTTTACGATTGCGGGCGACGGCAATGTTTCCGCTCTTCGAGGAAGTCTTGTGCGTTTGAAAATCACAACGAATAAAGCGCCGCAGAGCGCAAAAATTCGGTTCTCGTACGGAAAAGAAATTCCGCTCGAAATTTCCGGTAAAAAACTCGGCGGGGAATTTCGCATTGTAAAGAAAGGCGCGTACAAGATTGAACTCGTTGATTCTCTCGGTTACACGAACCGTTATCCGATTAGTTATTCGGTTGACGTAATCGAAGACGAACCGCCCGCGATACGAATTTTATTGCCCGGGAAAGACATTGACTTGGGAAACGAAAACACAATTCCGCTTGCGATTAAAATTTCGGACGATTACGGTTTTCGAAAAGTTCTCCTTAAATATCGTCTTGCGCACAGCGAATTCAAAAAAAGCGAAGAAAACTTTTCGGTGATTAGCCTGCCATTTACGCACGAAACAGAGCAAACTGTTTTTTACGATTGGAACGTTCTGCCTTTGAATATCGAGGTTAACGACGTTTACGAATATTTCGCGGAAGTTTACGACAACGACACTTTCGGCGGACCGAAAAAAGCGGTTTCGAAAACGTACAAAATTCATCTGCCTCCGCTTGAAGAATTTCTTGCGAAAACCGAGAAGGAAAATCTGAAATCGCTCGAAGAATTTAAGAAAACCTTGCAAGAGGCGGAGCAACTGAAAAAAGAGATGGAAAAACTTTCCTACGATTTAAAGAAAAACAAAGCGAAAATTTCGTGGGACGAAAAAAAGAAATTGCAAAGCGCATCCGAAAAATTCAAGAAACTCGCCGAACGCGCGGAAAAATTAAAAGAGCGACTTGCGAAACAACAAAGCGATCTTCAAAAAAGAAATATGCTTTCGCCCGAAACGTTGAGAAAATACGAGGAACTTCAAAAACTTTTGAGTAAGATGAACGACGAAACTTTGCGGAAGGCTCTGCAAAAGATGAATAACAGTCTTGACAAAATGCGCGCGGACGATGTTCGGAAAAGTCTCGAAGAATTAAAGAAAAACGAGGAGGCGTTCAGAAAAAGCATCGAACGGACGATTGAACTTTTCAAGCGATTGCTTGCGGAACAAAAGACGGACGAGCTTTTGAAACGAATGGAAGCAATCGAAAAAGAACAAAGCAAAATTTCGAACGAAATGAAAAACTCTCCGTCGAATAAGAAACTCGACGAACTCACGAAAAAGCAGGCGGACTTGAAAAAGAAACTTGCCGATTTGCAGAAAGAGGCGGAAGACCTTGCCAAGACGATGAAGGACTTGGAAGATATGCCGGCGAGCGAAATGGAGAAACTCGCCGAGGAAATGAAAAATCAGAAGAACGACGAACTCGCTGAAAAAGCCGCCGAAAATATGATGATGCGAAATAACGAGCAAGCGCAACAGATGCAAAATCAAATAATGCAAAATATGGCGCAGATGAAACGGCAAATGCGGAACGTTCAAAATCAAATGCGGATGCAAAACCAAATGAAAACAATGGCGGAAATGATGCGGCTTACTCGTGAAATAATCGCGCTTTCGCAAAAAGAAGAGCGGTTGAAAAATGAAATCTCTTCAAGCGATTTGAGTAACGCGCAAATTAGGAAACTTGCGGCGGAGCAAAACGAAACGATGTTAAATCTCGATATGCTTTTAAAACGAATGCAATCGCTTTCGAAAAAGACTTTCGCAATCACGCCCGAAATGGGAAACGCGCTCGGCAAGGCGCGTTCGCAAATGCGTCAAACAATCGGCGATTTGGAAAACCGTTCGCGTAACGGCGCGCAAAATAAAAGTCGCGGCGCAATGGCGGCGCTGAACGAAGCGGCAGAAATGATGCAAAGCATGCTTAACGCAATGGCGAATCAACAAGGGCAAGGCGAAGGCGGAATGATGTCGCTGATGCAACAATTGAAGAAAATGTCGGGAATGCAAATGCAAATTAACGCGCAAACAAAGCAAATGAAAGGAATGGGGAAATCGCAACGGCAACTTGCTCGGATGCAACGCCTTGCGGCGCAACAGCAAGCGTTACAAAAATCGCTTGAAGAACTCGACAAGGAAGCGAAAGCCTCGGGAAAATCGAAACAACTTGCCGCCGACTTGGAACGCATCGCCGAAGAGATGAAAGAAATCGTCAGCGATTTGCAATCGGCGAATTTGGACGACGATTTAATCAAAAAGCAGGAAAGAATTCTCTCGCGGTTGCTTGACGCGCAACGCTCTATTAACGAACGCGATTTCGAAAAAAGGCGTCAATCGAAAGCGGGGAAAAACGTCGCAAGAAAATCGCCGAAAGATTTGCGTTTGGGAAAAGAAGCGAAAGACCGTTTGGAAAAGGAATTGCTCGAAGCGGAAAAGGAAGGTTACAAAAACGATTACCGCGAATTGATTAGAAAATATTACAGAGAATTACAGAAAGAAAATAAGTAGGAGCATTTTGATTTTGCGGGGAAAAAAGGGAAAACGGTTCCGCGCGTTGAAAGAAAAACTCGAATATCATTACGCGCGTTACGATAAAACCGCCGTTTCGCCCGACCCGATAGATTTTCCGAGAAGGTTCGGCAAGCCCGAAAATATTGAACTTGCGGCGTTTCTCTCATCGGTTTTCGCTTACGGAAACGTGAAGGCTATTTTGCGCGCGCTCGATTTCATTTCGGATTTGCTCGGTGAAAATCCTTACGATGCGCTTGTAAGCGAAAAGAGCGGTTTATTGGCGCGAATACGCAAGTCGGGACTTCGCTACCGCTTTTATTCGAACGAAGATATTGCCCGCTTGTTTGAAATGCTGAAACACGCATACGGAGAATTCGGTTCTCTCGAAAATCTTTTTATGAAAAGTTACGAACCGAGCGCGCCGAACTTGCGTAATGAAATCGAACTATTTAACGCTTGGTTTTTGAACGAATGCGAAAAAGCGAACTGTTCCACGCGCGGTTTCCGTTTTATGTTTCCGCAACCTTCGAAAGGTTCGGCTGTAAAACGAATGAATTTATTTTTACGTTGGATGGTTCGCAAGGACGAAATAGATTTCGGATTGTGGCGCGGGATTCCGAAGAACAGACTTGTGATACCGCTTGACGTTCACGTTGCGCGAATTTCGCGCGAACTCGGATTGACAAAACGTAATGATAACGGGTGGAAAACCGCAGTCGAAATTACGGAGACGCTGAAATTATTCGATGAAAACGACCCGATAAAATACGACTTTGCGCTTTGTCATATCGGAATGAGAAAAGAAGTTTTTTGAAATTTTACGGAATTAAAAAATGAAAAGAACAATTGCGCTTTCCTTTTTGTTTTTCGCCGCGTTGCTGTTGAACTCGTGCGGAACGAAGGAAAAGAAAATTATCGCATCGGTAAACGGTGTGGAAATAACGTTCGACGATTTCAAAAACCGCTACGAGGATTTTTTGCTTGCCACGGGAATTAAGGACACGTATCCCAATCGTCGAAATATTTTAAACAGTATGATTACGGAAATTTTGCTTTACGAATTCGACGATAATTCTTCCGTTTTCAAAAACAAGGAATACCAAAAAGAAAAGCGTTGGACAGCCGACCAAGCGGTTCTCGGTTATTTACAAGACAAAGAAGTTTTCGCCAAGCTCACGGCGAGCGATGAAGAACTCAGAACCGCTTTTCTGCGGTTAAATCAACGCGTCGCGGCACGTCATCTTTACGCGCGAACGCTCGAAGAGGCTAACGAACTGTATCGTTTGCTACAAACCGGCGTCGATTTCAATTTGCTTGCGAAACAAGTTTTTACCGATTCGACTTTGCGGAACAACGGCGGTTATCTCGGCTATTTTACTTGGGGCGATATGGACCCGAACTTCGAAAACGCCGCCTTCACTTTGAAAATCGGGGAGATTTCGAAACCCGTTAAAACCGAACAAGGCTACAGCATAATTAAGGTGGAAGACAGAATTACGAAACCCATTATTACCGAAGACGAGTTTTTGAGAAAGAAAGAACAAGTGAAAAGATTGCTTTTAATTAGAAAAAAGAGACCCGCGCTGCGTAAGTTTTTGAACGGCTTGGTGAAACTCGACGAAATTAAGTTTAACGAAAAAGCGCTCGAAAAACTGAAAGAGCGTTTTGAATTTTATTTAAAGAAAAACGAAACGCCCGCTTCGGATTTCAACGCGAAGGAAATCGTAAGTGAATATCGAGGCAAAACGTTTACGCTCGGCGAGGCGCTTACGCGCTTGGAACAAATTCCGTATTATCACAGAAAAAAAATTAACGACACGGAGAGAATCAAAACCGCAATCAAGGGTTTTTATTTACACGACGAGCTTCTGAAACTCGCCGAAGAAAAGGGCTACAGCGAACTTCCCGTAGTGAAAAAGAAAAATCGCCAAATGCAAATCAATCTTTTTATGCGCTACAAAATGATTGACATTACGAAAAACGCCGCGCTTTCGGATTCGCTTGTGCGCAAGTTTTACAACGAGAACAAAGAATATTTTTCCACTCACGACGAATACAACATTCGCGAAATAATCGTCGATTCCGAATCGCTTGCGGATAGTTTGTTCGCCGTTGTGAAATCGAACCGAAGTTCGTTTCCGCAACTTGCGCGGAAGTTTTCCTTGAGGAAATACACCGCGGAAAACGGAGGCGAACTCGGTTACGAACCGATTACGAAATTTGGTTTGCTTCGAAAAACGCTTTCAAATTCTAAACCGGGCGATTTGTTCGGTCCCGTGAAAATCGGCGATTTGTTCGGAATTTTCGAAGTTCTCGGGAAAAAGGAAGGACGCGTAATTCCGTTCGACGAAATTAAAGAGCAAGCGACGCAAGCGGCGAAATTTTATTACCGCAAGGAAATTTTCAAGGACTACGTTCAAAAAATTTACGACAAAGCGGATATTTACATCAACGACGATTTGTTGAAAAACGCCGTGTTCGATGAAATGTGAAATCGGTATTAATTTCGTTAAGAATAAAAAAAACTGTTCGCAAATTAATGCGAACAGTCTTTCAAATTAGGTTAGGAGCGATTTATGAAATCAATTGAGGTAGCGCTGTTCTTCTTCGCCTTGTTCGATGTAATGTTCGTCATCATCGCTCAATTTAAACGAATTGACCATTTGTTGCAAACTGTGTGTCAGGCGACTTAAATCTTCCGACGCCGTCGCGATTTGTTCCACGCCCATGGCTGTTTCTTGCGCTACGGTGTTAATTCCCGCAACGTTTCTGTTGATTTCTTCGGCAACTATCGTTTGTTCTTCGCTTGCCGCCGCAGTTTCGCGAATAATTTCCATTACGTGCTTTGAAGATTCGATAATTTGTTCAAGCGATTCGCCCGCTTCGGCGACTTTCTCTTTACCGACCTGAACTTGTTCCGTTCCCGCGTGCATCGAATCCACGGCGCGAACGGTTTCGGTCTGTATCGATTTAATCATGCTTTCGATTTCTTTCGTTGCGTTCTGCGTTCTTTCCGCAAGTTTACGCACTTCGTCCGCCACCACGGCAAAACCGCGACCTTGCTCGCCCGCGCGCGCCGCTTCTATTGCGGCGTTCAAAGCGAGCAAATTGGTTTGGTCGGCAATTTCATTAATAACGTGAATGATTTCTCCGATTTTTTCGCTGCTTTTGCCGAGTTCGTCAACGATTTCGGTAGCACGAATTACGATGTTGGCGAGGTTGTCCATTCCTTCTTCAAGTTCTTCGAAAACCTTCCCGCCTTCTTCCGCGATTTGCTTCGATTTGTTCGCTTCTTCCGCCGCTTGCCTGTTGCTTTCGGTCGTTTCGATAATAGTGCGCGTCATTCTTTCCACGGCGTTTGCAACTTCGGTGGTTTGCGAACTTTGTTCCTGCGCGCCAGCCGCCATTTCGTCCGCGCTTGCGGAAATTTCCGTGCTTGCGCTTGCCGTCGCGGAAATTGCGTCGGTGATGTTATTGATAATCTCTCTTTGTTTGAGAATCATCGCGTTGAAAACTTCTATCATTTCCGAAATCAAATCGCCTTGTTTCTCGGGTTCGATTTTCACGGTCAAATCTCCGTTCGCAACCCGACGCATTCCTTCCATAATTTTTTTCGTATTTCTTTCGAGATATTCCTGAAGTTCTTGTAAAATGTCGGTTTTTTCCTGATATTCGATTGATTCTTTCGCCTTTTGCGCCGAGTATTTCAACATTCCCCGCAAGCCGACTTGCATCGGTTTTCTGAAATATTTTCCTTGGGACGCGAACTCGATTGACGTAGCAATTTCTTTAACGCCCGCTTCGATTTGGTCCGTAAAATCGTTTAACTGCCACATTACGACGCCAAGTTCGTCGTTGTTCTTAATAAACGTAATGCGGTCTTCGTAATTTCCCCTCACGAGTTTTTCAAGCAATTTTTTTATTCTATCGACCGAACCGGAAAAGTAATTTTTCAATTGAATTTGGAAAAATGCGATTAAAACAATCAAAATCGCCAAATCGATATAAAGAAGAAGCGAAAGCGCGGAAGTGTCCGCTTCGGCGCCGGACGAATCGATTAAGTAAAACAGCACTAACGCACCGACTGCGAAAATGATTGTAACGACACTGCGAAAATTGAAAATTTGGTCGATAGATTTTTGACTATAAGGTGAGAATAAATTCTTCATAACTCTTCCCTTTTTCTTCCAAAATTTGTTTTAATAATTCGTAAGAAGCGGCTATTCCGTCCGATTTTCTGCTGTGTTTTTTCTCTTCGGCGAGAAGCGTTTCGTACAACGGAATAATAACTTCTTCGAGTTTCTTTCTGTCGGGTGCGCGCCTTACCGCGTTGTAACCGACTATTTCGTTTTTGTCGTTAAATACGGGAGTAATGTTTGCGAAAACCCAGTAGTAACTTCCGTCGGAAGCAAGATTTTTAACGTAAGCGTTAACTTCGCGTCCCGCTTGAATTTCGTCCCACAGCACTTTGAATACCACGGACGGCATGTCGGGATGACGAATGATGTTGTGATTTTGTCCGAGAAGTTCTTCTTCTTTGTAATTTGCAAATTCCATAAAAATTCTGTTGCAGTAAGTAATAATGCCTTTTAAATCGGTTTTTGAAACGATGAAATCGTCTTCCCGCATTATGCGTTCCTTATCGGTCGGCGTTATTTTTTTTCTCATTTTTACTCCGTTTTTTTTACCGAGATTATTATCGTTCAAAACGAGCGTAAGTTTAGATTTTTGAAAAATTTTGCGGTCGTTTCGCTTCATTAAATTTTTAAATGTAAACTTCGATAATAAAAACAGAAAAGTGTGTATAAATCAGTTTCGAGTATTAGTTTATTGAAAACGTATGCTGAATAAAGTTGCGAATATCGAACCGTCGAAAGGCTACACTTCTTCAAGCAGAAAGAACGCGACGCCGTACGAAAAGGCTTTTCGGACGTATGTGGAAAATGTTTCGCATGAACACGATTCCGTGCAATTTTCCCCCGCGGCGGTTTTTTTGGCGGCGGTGCAATGGCGGCTTGCGGAAGTGAATTATTCTTCCGAGAACGAAGTGGTCTTGGAATTTTGTATCGGAGATATTAAATTTAACGTGGATTTGAATTTTACGGATTTTTACAAAACGACGCATCAGAAAGTAAAAATGGAAAAAGTGGTAGGCGGAATTAACGGTTCGAAAAAGCAAGTTGTGGAATTGTTCGTTAAAAAGCCGCCTATCAGAATTTTTGAAAAATATTCTCAATTTCAAATATCGGGAATTCAGGCGCTGTTCGAGAAAATCTCGAAACTGAAATTAACGGGACAAATCAGAAAATACGAAACTTTTACGATGTCGATGCTCAGCGAAGGATTGGAGGATGCCATTTACCGAGATTTTGTAAACATATTTAACGTAATATATTCGTTTATTGCCAAATTAGGTAAGTTCGGAATTAATAAGGCGGCGAAATTCCCCGAATCCAAAGCCGAAAAATTAATCTTCGAAAAAATTGCGGTAACTAATGTCTGAAAACACAAATCTTACGAATAGAACGCCACAGAGTAATTTTTCGTCTCTCACGGAATTTCGTTCGTTGCGTACGTTTCCCGATACCAAGCCTCTTGTTTTAATTAATATGGATTTGGTAATCGAATACGCCAATGCGCCGTTTCGACAAACCTTTAATTTAAAAGAAGGGAAAATTTTAACCGAACTTAAAACCGACCCCGATTTGGGTGTGATAATCAGAAATTTAATCGGAAAACGTTATTCGAGTTTTCATTTCGATTTGTATTTGCAAAATTCTTCCGAAGGTTTTTTCGTCGAAATGGAACGCGTTTTAATAGCCGACCGCGATTTTTTCGTAATCACTTTTTTTTCAATTGCCGAGCGCAAGAAACTTGAAGAAAGAATAAATAATCTGCATTATGCGTTGGAATACGGCTTTTTGCCCGTCGTAACTCTTGATGCCGAGGGAAAACTGAATTATTCGACGGATTCTTTCGAAAGATTGCTGGGGAAAAAAATTCAACAACTTTACGGCAGACATATTACCGAAATTCTTTCCTCTTACATCAGCGACGAAAGCAAGGAAAAACTTAATGAAACTCTGGCGCGCCGAACCGTTTGGAAAACCGTTGTTATCTTCGAGAAAAACGGGAAACAGTTGTTTTACGAACTTTTATTAAAACCGATAGTTTACGAATACGGAAAAGTCAAAGGCTTCGTGCTTTCGGCGAACGACGTTAGCGAACACATCGAACATCTTCGAATGATAGAAAAAAACGAAAAACGCAAACGGCTGATAATCAACAGCATTTCCGAACCGCTTGTAATTATTCGTAAAGAGAATGAGAAATTTATTTTTGAGAATGCGAACGAAATCTTTTTCAATTTGTTCGAAATAGATTCTCAAAAAGTTCTTGAAACCGATTTTTTAAATTTTCCCGACGAGGAACTGATAGACGCTTTGTTAACGGCGATAGACAGATTGCTTTACGACAAAAAGCAATCGTTAAAAATTAAGATTTCGCACAAAAGAACCGAAAAAGAATTTTTCTGTAAAATAAGCGCTTTCGGCAAGGAAGAGAAAGTTTGCACGTTCGTGATTTCATTTTTCGACATTACGCAACAAATCGAAAACGAAAAACAATTACGCGCCGCTTATGAAAAGGAAATGAGATTAAACAAACTGAAATCGGCGTTCCTTGCGAATATGTCGCACGAAGTTCGTACGCCGTTAAATGCCATTATCGGCTATGCGGATTTGCTTGAATACGAAATTCAAGAAATGGAAGATTCCAACTTGACCGAACTGACCACATATTTGAAAGACGGCGCGAAACGGCTCGTTAAATTGGTGGAAAATATTATCGACGTTTCGAAAATTGAATCTGGGGATTTCGAATTTTCGTACGCCGAGGTTGATATAACCGAAATTTTCGAAAAATTCCGCCGCGAGTTTTCGAAAATCGCGGAAATGCGTGGAATAGAATTTATTTTCGATATCGACGAAAAATATTCGGTAATAGAAACCGACGCGACCGTTTTCGAAAAAATATTTTGGGAATTAATCGACAACGCGGTCAAATATAACATCGACAAAGGGAAAGTTATCATAAAAAGTTATCCCGTCGCCGATATGTTGAGAATCGAAGTAATCGACACGGGACGCGGAATTTCGAAGGAAATGCTCGAAGACGTTTTGCAACCCTTCACACAAGACGATTTGGAAGGTTACACCCGACGTTACGAAGGCGCGGGGCTCGGACTAACGTTTGCATACAAGGTTACGAAAATGATGGGCGGCGAATTTGAAATCCGTTCGGAAGAAGGACACGGAACGAAAGTGGTGGTAACGCTCCCGCGAAAGAAAACCATAGCGCAATTAACCGACTAAAGCGTTTTTCAGCGTTCGCAAATATTTTTCAATGTAAAAATCCGCTTGTTTACTTTTATACTGCATTATGTAACGGGGATGTTCAAGGTAAACGATTTTGTCGAAGAGTTTCGCTTTTTCGTTCAATTTTACAATGTAATCCGCGTTCTTTTTCCCGAGTGAAATTATAACGCTTTTTTCGGCTCCGAGTTCGAATTGTTTTTCAAGCGAGTAAAGCAAATAAGATTTGAGAGTTTCGAACAAAATTTTCGAGTCGTAGTAGTTGTAATTTTTCCCGTCTTTGACGATAGCGAGCGGAAAAACCGCGCCGAGAAAAAACTTCGCGAAAAATTTCGAAGCGCCGCCGAATTCGTTAATTACGGAATAAACGAATTTGCTGGAAAGCTCCCTTCTTTCGCCGAGCGAATTTTCAATTCCGCAATATTTTTTCAATGCAATCGGGTCGGTGAAAGAAATACCCGTTACGCCGCCTCCGAACCGTCCCGGATTGATGCCGAAAACAAAAATCCGTTTTTCATTATCGTTGTAAAATTTCTCGAAAAATTTCGCGGTGATTTTTCTAACGTTTTCTTTTCCGTAAGGATTGATTATCTCAACTCCGTTTCCCGGTTTAGACGGCGCTTGAAATTCGAAGAAAAATTTTTTCGCGCGTTCTGAAAAAGAGCCGTTCATTTTCGGATTAATATTTCCGTTCGAGTTTTACAGCGGTTCCGCTTGCCGAAACCATTAACATCGACCCGTTCGCGCCGACTGTTTCGTAGTCCAAATCTATTCCCACCACGGCGTCCGCTCCGAGATTTCGGGCGTATTCTTCAAGTTCCGCAAGCGCAATATCTTTCGCTTTCCGCAATTCCGCTTCGTACGAATTTGAACGTCCGCCGACAATGTCGCGAATTCCCGCAAAGAAATCCTTGAAAATATTTGCGCCCATTATCGCCTCGCCCGTAACAAGTCCGAGATACGCTTCGATTTTTCTTCC
>CAYZMW010000115.1:0-2992 GCA_964479645.1 uncultured Melioribacter sp.
TTTCAATCCTTTTAAGTCAAGGTAGTTAATTTTAATAGAATATTACGCGTTGTAGAGGTAAAAAATAAAGATGGAGTTTCAATCCTTTTAAGTCAAGGTAGTTAATTTTAATCCAGACGCCGGCCGCTATATTGTAGTGGATACTACTAGCGGTGTTTCAATCCTTTTAAGTCAAGGTAGTTAATTTTAATCTATGTTCAATATGAAGCAATAAAATCGGTTGCTTCGGAGGCTGTTTTTCCATACCTAATTTCAAACAATAAGTAAAAGAGCCGTTGTAAAATTAGGAATTATTCCAATTATTTGCAAATAAATAACTTAAAGAAACGCCGAACCTCGCCGTGTTTTAGCAAGCGACGAGGTTCGGCAAAAATTTGGATTATCTCGTCATTTAAGGCATTCGCGCTACCTTCCCTCAATTTGTCAAAGAACTTCACACGTCGTAATATTCCGCAAATTCGGTAACCACTTTTTTCCCCAATGTTTCCATTTTTTCTTCACATCGGTTATCAATATAATAAAATTTCACGCTATCTTCACGTAAATTTATGATTTTCGCAATATATTTTTTCAGTTTTTCGGCTTCATCGGGCGTAATATCGCTTTCGAAAACGGAATATTGGACCCGCACTCCGTAATCTTTCAGCGTTTGGCTGAGTTTGGCGCGTCTTTTATCATTTACTATGTCGTAGGTAATTACATACATTATTCGGCTTTTATTTGTCCCGTAATATTTTTTCGAATTGCGGCGCTCTATTGTTTCTAACGGCTTTCGTCAGTTCTTCCACGGTTTTTACGGATAATTTTATCAAACCGTTCTTTTCGTCGTGTAACAATTTCGTCCAATTTTTCATGAATTTTCTTCGTCCTTCGTCATTCAGATATATTCCGTTTTCTTTTCTGAAATCGTTTTTATTTATAATACCGAGATTGACGAGGTTTAAGACGAATTTATCCACAATTTGAAATCTGAAAAGTTCGAGCAGATCGAGCGAGAGGGAACTTCTGCCGTAATCCGGTTTGTGAAGCAATCCCATGTAAACGTCGAATCCGTTGGTTTCCAAAAGAGAGGTAAGCAACGTTTCGGTTAAGGTGTAGCCGAAACTCATAAGAGAGTTCATTTCATCGCGCGGCGGACGCGTGGTTCTTTTTTCGAATTTAAAGTCTTCTTTTTTTATGAGTTTTCGCAGCGCGGCAAAGTGTAAAACGCTTATTCCCGCTTCCGCGCCGAGCAGTTTTTCAAGGGTTTCGGCATTACGAATTTTTTTTGCATAACGTGCGGTTTTTCCGCTTTCGTTTTTTAACAATTCCGCTCCCGTTATTTTTTTGCCTTTTGTAAGGAAATTTCTTGCACCGATATATTTCCCGTAAACGAAGGCTTTCGCGAATTCCAATCTCAACGTTTCGTTTTCCGCGATTTTGTATTGCAAGTATTTTAAGTCGAGATTTTTTCTATGATAAGGTAAAACGTTCGCGCGCGCTTTACCGTCGTAACTAAGGAGCGTAATAGGGACGCCGAATTTCGAGAGGGTGTTAACGGCGGGCGCGGAAAAGTGAACGTTGCCGAAAGTAATGACCGTCTCGATTTCCCTCACGGGAATTTCCAAAAGCGTTTCGTTTTCTTTTTTTACGAATATTCTTTTACTTTCTTTGGTTATTTTGCTTCCTTGTGTAGATATGGTTAGTATCGCCGACAATTTTCCTCCCGTATTTGTTTGACATTTTTCTTTTCGTGAATTTCGTTTTTGCTAAAGAGCAATGTTTTATTTTTCGCCTTCTTTGTTTTCCCCCCGCTTTTTTCTTTTGTCAATTTCTTTTTTTAGGTTTTTTAATCTTTTTTTCGTTTCCTCGCAATCGGAATAGCGTTTGCAGTTTATCTCTTCTTCCTTTGGGAATCCGTAATAAAGAACGTACTCGCTATCGCGAATTATCTCCTCGTCTTCGGTAACAAGCCAACCCGGCAAAATTTTGCCCGTTTCAATATCTGTTTTCAGTTCCAATATGCGTAACGGTTCTTCGTCTTCCTCCTCCTCGAATTCGTCGGGATTTTCATCGGGGTTATTGAAAAGGAAGGTTTTGGTTATCGCTCCGAATCTGTATTCTTCTTCAACGTCAATAATTGTAACGGGATAAATTCCGTAGCGTTTATAAATTTGAACGAGCATTTCGTTAAAGATTATTTCATATTCTTCGCGGGCGTATTCTTTTTTGAAATCCGCCAACTCATTTTGCAGATAATCGTAAAGTTTATTCATCGGCGGTTCTTCGTAAGCCGCGGCGACTTTTAAGAGCTCTTTCGCTTCCATGTCGTTTAGCGTAATCCACAACAAATCCACGTAGGGCGCATGCTCGGAATTTCGGCAGAATTCGCGCAATCTTTCGGGCGGTGCGAATTTTTCTTTGGTGGGAATTCGCACTCTCTCTTCGGAAAATTTTCGTGCGTCGCTTCCTTCCATCCAATATCCGTCCGCGTCTTTACGCATTTTTACTTTTCCCTTTTTTGTTAATAAGCAAATATTTGCGAAAACGGACAAAATTAAATTCGCTTATTTTTTTGTTGTTAATTTCTTTCACTCGCCTTTCCGTTGTTGAAGCTATCACTTCTACGCCTTCATATAACAACATTTGCGTCAAACTGAATACAAAGGTTAACTCCCCCATAAGATGAACTGCGTTGCGTTCATCCGAGGATTTACTCAGTAGTTCGATGCATTTATCGAAATATTCTTTCGCCGAATTACCGACTTCAGTTTCATTCGCAAGCGGATCAATGTATGGAAAAGCTATATCGACAACTTTTCCATATAGTTTTCGGGCTTCGCTTAATTGCTTTTGCCCCCAATTTTCAACCGGGTGATTACTTAAATTAATTAGCATTTGCGTATTCCTCAAATGTGATTTGTTTATAAATTTCTTCAACGGTTTCTTTGCCGTATTTTCTTTCCAAACGTCTAACGATGAAATGTCCTCGCGCTTTCTTTTGAAATAAATC
>CAYZMW010000116.1:0-13232 GCA_964479645.1 uncultured Melioribacter sp.
GGATAGAACGCGGATAACGCTGATTTTATTGGATTTTCACGGATTTAAAATGTTTGCGTCTGCGAGGAGACCCGCCTTAGCGGGTCGACGAAGCAATCTGTTGTATAACTGCGCCAACCAAAACAAACACAGTCATTCCGAGTCCCGCCTTCGGCGGGACGAAGGAATCTGTCAAATTACTTCGCCGAGTAGTCTTTCGCTGACGAACCGACAGATTGCCGCGCGCCCACGACAAGTCGTGGGCGCTCGCAATGACGCGAGTTTTTCAGTCTTTACGAGGAGATTATTGAGTTGATTTTGTCGGAATGCTACAAGCGGGAATTAATTTTTACTTTATATATAAAAAAAGCCGTTCTAATGAACGGCTTTCAAATTTGCATATTTTTCTTTCATTAATAATAAAAAGCGAATCCGATATTAAATGAAATGTAAGAGTGCGAATTGTCGTTTGCATCGAAAAATGTTTCGCCGGCATTAAAAGCGTAATTATATTTTACCGCAAGCGCAAGAGAAGTCGAGCCGAGCGGAACGAGTACGCCGACTTCGGGAGCGACACCGAAATGCCAATTGCTACGGCGAAACGCCCAAATTCCGATATCCATTCTTTGCGAAATAATGTAAGTGCCCGCGCTCAAACCCATATACGCGCGCATACTTTTTCTTCTTTTTTTGCCGAAATAATAATGTACGTTTGCCATAATCGGAATAACGTCCAAATAATGAATTTGTGTGCCCGTAACCGCACCGTCGGGAATTTGTACGGTTTCATCGGTGCGTTGGTCGAAATAATTCCAGCCGAACATAATACCGAAAGAAAGATTGCGTTGCGTGAAACTTCTTCCTTCGATTGAAAAACCGCGCCAACTGAAATCGTCGATAAAATCGCTTGTGTGTCCTACAGGCAAAGCCGTACTATACGAAATAATGTTCAAAAAGTTTTGTGCCGAAAGAGATACGGCAAAAAACAAGAACGCCATTAAAGTTAATTTAAATTTCATTTCTCTATCCTTCTTAATTCGTTTTCAAATACGGTGATTGTTTGAACGCTTGATTAATCGAAGATTCCAATCTTGATTGAGTTTGTACGATGTTCGAAGAAAGCAAACCGTTTGCAATTGCCATCCAGTCCGTATAAAGAATATTTTCACCGTCCACGTTTTCTATGTTGGCAAATTGAATATACAACGAGCCTGTGTTGTATTCATAATAGGAAATATCACCCCAGTAAGGCGGGTAATAGTACCAATCCCAGCCCCAACCAGGGTATCCCCAGTATGGCGGGTAGTAAATCGAACCGCTGTATGTCTGGTCGGCGGCGGAGACAACCACGACAGCATCGGCTGAATCGACGTCGTTAACTCTTACGTAACCTCTACGTTCGAAATTCGCCGCGACGAGGCTCAAAATTAAAGCGTCGAATTGACGCGAAAGCGTGTCGTCTTCGTCGTCGCCAATCAGATGATAAACGGAATCGGGCATAACGAAAGTTTTGTACGAAGCGAAATTGGCTTCGGGATTGTATTTGGTGAGAACAACGTCGTAATCTTCCGTTGTCAAACCGTAATCGGTGTAACACGACGTAAGAGCGACCGAAAACAAAAGCGCAAGTAACAATTTCGAATAACGCTTTAGGCTTTTAATGTTAGTCATATTTATTTAACTCCTTTTTTAATTTTCAGAAATCGAACGCTCTAAATATAATCATTTGTCCTTAATTTGCGAAGGAATTAAAGCCCTTGAAAAATCGGTTAAACGGATGTTTTTATTTAAGAATTTCCGAAATTGCGGCTCTGAACTTGGATAAATCGACAGGTTTCGAAAAAGCCTTGGTGATACCGAATTCCGCAAGTCTTTTTTCCGCCGTCTTGTCCAAATTGTGAGAAAGCACAATTATGCGCGGTGCAATCGCGTTTTCTTTTTCGCTCAATTCTTTTGCGAAATCGTAAATATTGTAATCTTCCGTTTCGATTTCCGTTATCATAAGCATCGGCGCTTTTTCTTTTATCACTTTCTCTATTTCCGCTTTGCGCATCGCGGTTTCGATTTTGAACTCAGGAAATAAACTCTTTACGAGTTTGGAATATAACACAAGTTCCGCGGGATTTTTATCGACAAGAAGCGTAACCGAAGAGGAAACCGGTAACGTGAAAATAAACGTGGTCCCTTTTCCGTATTGACTTTCAACGCGAATGTCGCCGCCGTGCTTTTTTACGATTTCATATACAAGCGAAAGCCCGAGCCCGGTTCCTTTTTCTCCCGCCGTCCCGGGGTTCGTGAATTTTTCATCCACCTTAAAAAGTTTGCCCAAATCTTCTTTTTTGATACCCGTGCCCGTGTCTTTTACTCTGACTTCCACGAATTTGTCGTTTTCTTTTTTCGCGCTGATAATGATTTCATCGCCCGCTTTCGTGAACTTTATTGCGTTGCCTATTAAATTGTTAAAAACCTGAGAAAGAAGATTTTTATCTCCGTGAACGAAAATGTCGCTTTCGACATCCGTACGAATTTCAACACCTTTTTGAATTGCGCTTCCGAGCAACATTTGTACGGAGGAACGAACGATTTCCGAAAGGCGCGTCTTTTTCGGCGAATATTTTATGCGTCCCGTTTGCAAGCGCGTCCATTCGAGCAAAGCGTTAACGAGGTTAAGCATCGATTCCGCGGAACTCTGAATATAAGAAATGTATTCCCTTGTCTTTTCTTGCGGCGTTTCTTGTTCGAGCAACAATTTCGTGAATCCCAAAATGGAACTGAAAGGGGAGCGCATATCGTGCGAAATTATCGAAATAAATCGGTCTTTCGCTTGATTGATTTCTCTTAACTTCTCATTTTCGACGAGAATTTTTTCTTCGCGTTCCTTCGTTTTTGTAATATCGGAAACCGAACCGATAAGTTCGTGCGCTTTGCCCGAAGCGTCGCGGATAATTTGGATTTTTTCGTTAACCCAAATGAGCGTATGGTCTTTCTTTACGGCGCGATATTCCACTTCCACGAAATCGTCTTTTCTTTTTTTAATCGCTTCGTTCAAAATTTTAACGACGTTTCTGCGGTCGTTCGGGTGAATAATCTTAAACCACAATAACTCCGTTTCAATCAATTCTTTAGGAGTGTAACCGATTATTCTTTTCGCATTGGGCGTGTAATAAGTGCGTTCGAACTTTTTATTTTCTCTCTTTGCCGTCCAAATGAAATTGTCGGAATGGCGGAGAAAGAGTTCGAAATTTTCAACGATATCGGTTAACGCGGGCAAGTTGTCAATGCGGGCGGAAATGTCGGTTGCGCTCAAAACGAAACCGTCGTCGGTTCTTAGCACAACCGCCTTGAAAAAATTTTCGCCGCGTTCGCTTTTTACCGAGAAATAAAACGAATCGCCCTCTTCGAAAAAATTATCTTTGTTAACGCCGTTAACTATTTCGAATATCTTAACGTTTTTCGTACGAGGAAAAATATCGCGCGCGCTTTTCGCCACCGCGGAATTCGTCAGATTTCCTTTCCCGTCGTAGAAAAAAAGACTTTGTGTTTCGGCGAGAATTTCCCGCAAACTTGTTAACTCTTTCCCTTTTTTTTCTTGCTCTTCGATTTCCTCCGTAACGTCCCTTATTGCGAGAAAATAAAGTGTTTCGCTTCCTGGTAATTCCGTTATCTGCACGGGAAGCGCTGAAAAGATTTTTTTATTCGACGTGAAAATGTTTTCGCCCTTGAGAAATTGTTCGAAATTTTCGCTCAGAGCGTCGCGTAGTTTGTCGTCGAAATTTTTAGGCGCATAAAGAATTTCGCCCGCGCGATTTGCAAGCGAAAATTCAATTCCCGCTCCGCGTAGCAATTTTTCGAAAAGTTCGGTTTTTATTATTTCCAGCCGCGACGCTTTTTCAAGGACGGCAAGGTCTTCGAGAATTAAAATACCGCCTGTAAATTCGCCCGCTTTTTCAAGCGCAACGCCTTTTACGATGTAGGCGAACGGCGCGCCGTTTATCTTTTCGCTTTCGAGCAATTGCTGTTCGAAAGGCCCGCGGCTTTTGAGCGCAAGTACGTTTTCTTTCAAAAGGGGATTGTTCGGAAGCAAATCGAACAATTGCCCGCGTTGTTTTTCGTATTTCAAATTTAAGATTTGCGGAAAGAATTTAACCGTTTCGTTCGTGTAAGTTACATTCAGATTTTCATCGAAAACGATGACGCCCACGGGCAGTTCGTCGATAATATTCAATTTGCTTTCGTCCATTATTCCCTTGTTTTATATTACAAATCCGATGCAAAAAACGTACCGCAAATATCCGAATTATCGCGCATTTTCGCAGAAAAAACTGTTTGTTTTCGGGAATGTGTAACGAAACGAAACGCCGTAAATCAATCGGAAATCCCCCGATTTTTCCCCGTTAAAAATTCTTTCGCTCTTTCGATTTCGACTTGTTCGAACGTTCCGACCGAATATAGCGCGGGAAGAAACGCGAGAAGCAAAATCAATTTTGCCGAAATCCGCGCAAGAGTTCCGAGTTCCGCGACAATCAGCGAGAGAGCGAAAAGCGAAACGCCCGCCGAAATCGTTTTGAATATTTTCCCCAATTCGAACGGTATCGGATAAACTTTTTTACTTAAAACGTAAGATAAAACCGCCATAACGAAAACGGAAATCAGCATTGCGTAAGCGGAACCGATAAAATCGAAACGTTGCACGAGAATTATATTCAGCGTAAGACTGACAATCGCCGTTACGATGACAACCGCGGCGTTGTAAATCGTTTTTTTAGCGTAGTGAAACGAGAGCGCAAAATTGTATTGAACGCCTTTCAGCACAAAAGCGAGCGCGATAACGGGAATAACGTACGCGGCGGCGTAATATTCTTCGCTTTTTGCAAGGAGCGTAACAATCTCACCGCCGAAAAGTGAAATCGCAAGCGCGACGAAAGTCAGAACAATTGCGTAGTAAGTCAATATTTTGCTGAAAAAACGCTTGTCGTCTTTATCGCCGAGTTTTTTATACGCAATCGGGACGAAGCCGAGTTGAAACGATTGCAAAACAAGCATATTCATTACGCTTGCAATTTTATATCCGAGCGAATAAATGCCGACTTTCGCTTCGTTCAGAAAATGCAATTGCACGTAGCGGTCGCCGAAAGTTAAAATAAACGTGAACGCGGACGAGAAAACAAGCGGCAGTCCGTATTTCAACATTTCGCGAAGCGCGTCGAAATCCGCCTTGAAATTAATCGATTTGAAAACGTAAGGAAGCGTAACGAGCGTTAAAAGAATTTCGCCGAGCAGTTGCCCTTTGATTATTCCCGCTACGCCTTCGCCTTGATAAACCACAAAGAAAATATTCAGCGACAAAAGCGCGGCGAACTTGGACGATGTGATTACAACGTAAGCGACGGACTTCTCTTTCAGCCTTAAAATATTGAGCGGAACGCCGTTGTAAATCCCGAATGCGGCGTAAATGAAAAGCAAATTGAAATAGCCCGAATAATTTTCGTTGCCGAAAATCGTGCGTGAGAAAAATCCAGCGTTCGGAAGCATAAACAAAAGGGAAAGCGCCGCAATCGCGATGACGGCGATTAACGTGGAAAAGACAATCGATTTCGATTTTTCCGCATCTTTTTCCGCCGAAGCCCAGCGTAACATTGCAAGCGGCAGATTGAGCGCGAGAATTCCGATTAAGATTTGGCTTGTAACGTCAAGCGTCGCCCACACGCCGTAATCGTCCACGCTCAAATACGCGGGATTTGTGTAAATCGGCAATAAAATCAGTCCGATTATTTTTGTGGAAACGTTGCCGAGGCTGTAAACGGCGGTTTGTTTGAACGTATGTTTCAGTTTGTCAAACACCGGCGATTTCCGAAATTATTTTCGACGCTTTTTCCAAAAATGTTTTGTGCTCAATTTTTTCGGGAATACTAATAATGTAATTTTCCGTTTCGGCAAAAACTTTTTCCGCGTTCTTGCGCCAAGTCCCGATTAACTTTTCGTGCGTGATTTTCGGCGGAATATCGAGCGCGCGGGAATTGAATTCGTGCCAGCGCAAATGATTGATGAATTCGTAATATTCGGCGGCGATTACGTTCAAATGCAAATCGGCGGCTGTTTTTCCGTCTATTTTCTTTGTTGCGAGTTCCGTCGTGTTTTCTTTAACAAGTACAAAATAATAATTCAATTTTTGCGCTTCGTTCGTGTAGTCGAAATTCTTCACGAACAATCTTCGCCGCACTTTGTTTTTGCCGAAAAACTTTTCTCTGAATTGCCAGAAAAATTTATCCGTTGCGCTTTTCCCGTCGAAAAGCATTTCGCGAAGTTCGGGAAAACTTTCCAGATTGTAGCCGTAAATTTTCGGATGCGCGAGATTGGGAAAAATCAATCCTTCGTTATTCACGATTGCGATGTCGTCGTTCAGAAACGTGAAATTGCGGTTTATGCACAATTCGAGTTCGAGCGACGTTTTACCGCTTCCGCCCGTTCCGCCGATTAAAATTCCCTTGCCGTTTTTCGCAAAACCCGAACTGTGAACGGGGAACAAATCGGCATCAAAAAAAACGGACGGCACAAGCGCCGATTCGAAAAGAATTTGCGCGCCGCGTTCTTCCCGCGTTGCGAATTCCATATTATTTACCTTGCGCAAAAACGTTGCGAACGCGCCTCCGGAAGGTTTGATTTCAAGCGTTATTTTCGTTGCATTTTCTTCGACTGCAAACCGCACGGAATAATTCGAATACGTCGCTTCGAAGCCGTCGGCGAAAGTCCGGTGAATTGACGGATTAACCGAAAGCGGTTTTTCGTTCTCTACGGCGCGCGTGGTTATTGTGATTTCCGTTTCGGCTTTTTCGTCCGCTGAAAAATCTTCGTAATATGAAAGTTGCTCCTCAACGGAAGACGAAAGAGCCGCGTTTTCGCTTGCGACGGTGATTTCGTATTTTTTCCCGAATATGATTTTATTGAACTTTTTCATTATTCAAATATTTTGTTATCAATTTCGTCAATTCTTTTTCTCTTCTTTCGAAAGGAAAATTTTCGATTATCCTTTCGCGCGCGCAAATTCGCATTTCATTCGGCGCGTTCAGAGCGGCGGTAATCGCCTCCGCCGCGGCGTTTGCATCGCGTTCGTCGATTAAATAACCGCATTCGCCGATTGCCGTGGGAATTCCGCCGACGTTCGTTCCAACCGGGATTGCGCCGCAAAGCATCGCTTCGCATACGGAATTGGGCAACCCTTCGCGCAAAGAAAATTGTGCGTAAACGGAAGTTTGCGCGTAAAGTTTCGCCAAGTCTTCATGCGGCAAATTGCCGGTGAAATTCACGTTCGGAATTTCGCCGAATTCTTTCACGAAAAGTTTTTCGTCAACCGCGACCAAAGTAAACGTTACGTCTTGCAATTTTTTCGCAGTCGCGGCAAGCAAGTCCGCTCCCTTAATGTACAAGCGTTGTTTCGTGTACGCTCCGAGCACACTCAAAACTCCGCTTCTTTCGGTTTGTTCATCGTATGTGAATTTTCGAGCGTCGTAGCCCGTGTAAAGAACTTCCGTTTTCGCTTTCGGCGCGCGTTCTTCGGCGTCGCGCTTAATATTTTCGGCGACAGCCAAATTTAGCGTTGCGTTGTTCAAAGAATATCTTGCGCAAAACGCCCGCAGCGGATTGTTGAACGAACCGTAATTAAATTTCGGCAAAAAAGTGACGTCGTAACCGCCGAGAACGAGAAACGATTTTTTATTGAAAATTTTCGCAAACAAAATCGGTAAAAAAGAATGGTAATCGGCGAACCAAATAAAAACGGCGTCAACGGCGGAAATATTTTTAACAAGAAAAAAGAAAAATTTAATTTGTTCGAGAAGATGATTTAAAACACTTTTTTTATGATGATATTGATATTTGACAACATCGAAATTTTCGGAAAGGATTTCGTAATCGGCTTTTACGAAAGTCGAAAAAATCGGATAGACGAATAATATTCTTTTTCTTTTTTTATTCAATAAACCGAGCGAATTTTTTTTGGAAACTGAAAGATAAAAAAAAGCGCGTTTACTTTTGCGAAAAGAAAAACGAAGCGGAGAAGTAAGAAAGGAAAACTTTGTGGAGCTAAGGGGATTCGAACCCCTGACCTTCTGAATGCCATTCAGACGCTCTCCCAACTGAGCTATAGCCCCGAAAACGAAAGCGTAAAAATATTAATTAGATTGTAAAAAACAAAGGGGAAATTTTAGGTTCGAAATTTTTATATTGGAATATAATTTATATTAAACGAACAAAACGAATAAAATGAGAAGAGCGGTAATAGCGATTATATTTATTTTTTCCGTTGTCGGCTGCGTAAAAGAGAAACCCGACGCGCGCAAAAAGAATGTTGCGAAAGCGTCGGCAAGCGTTTCGAATTACGTTGATTTGGAACATATTCTAAAACGCGACACGCTGATTGCGATTACGGGCTACAACGCTTACAGTTATTTTATTTATCGCGGGCAACCGATGGGTTACGAATACGAGTTGTTAAATTTGTTTGCGAAAAGTCTTGGCGTTCATTTGAAAATTATCGTCGAGCGCGATTTGGAACAAATGTTTACCGACTTGGAAACGGACAAAGGCGATTTGATTGCTTACAGTCTTACGATTACTGCGGAGCGTCGGAAGCGCGTGGCGTTTACAATTCCGCTTCGTTCCACGAAACAAGTGCTTGTCCAAAGGCGTCCGGACGGCTGGCGACGAATGACGCTTGACCAAATCAGAAAACGAATTATTACGAGTCCTTTGCAACTTGCGGGAAAAGATATTTACGTTGCGTCAGGTTCCGCTTACATCGAGCGTTTGAAAAATCTTTCGGAAGAAATCGGCGGCGGAATAAATATCATCGTTGCCGATTCGAATTTAACCACGGAAGATTTAATTCGAATGGTCGCCGAAAAGGAAATAGATTACACGGTGGCGGACGAAGAGATTGCGCTGATGAATCAAGCGTATTATTACAATCTTGACGTTTCGCTTGAAATTTCACTGCCGCAATACGTGGCGTGGGCGGTGCGAAAAACGTCCGTACACCTTTTGCGAAAATTAAACGAGTGGATTTCGCACGAAAAGAAACGCAACGATTACTACGTTATTTATCAGCGATATTTCGAGAACCGCTTGGCGTATCGCAGAAGATTAAAGAGCGATTTCTTTTCGCACACGGGCGGGAAAATTTCGCGTTACGACGATTTGATAAAAAAATATTCGAAAGAACTTGGTTGGGATTGGCGTATTGTGGCGTCGTTGATTTATCAGGAATCGCACTTCGACCCGAAAGCGAAATCGTGGGCTGGCGCGGTCGGATTAATGCAATTGCTTCCCGTTATCGGAAAACAGTACAATGTGAAAAATCTTGAAGACCCGTACGAAAACATAAAGGCGGGAATGAAATATTTGAAGTGGCTTGACGATTATTGGGCGCGATTTATTAAAGACAAAGACGAACGAATAAAGTTCGTTTTGGCTTCGTACAATATCGGTTTGGGACATATTCAAGACGCGCGACGTTTGGCGGAAAAATACGGCGCCGACCCGAACATTTGGGAAGGAAACGTGGAATATTATTTATTGAAAAAATCCGACCCGAAATATTATAACGACCCGGTCGTCAGAAACGGTTTTGCATTGGGGAAAGAAACCGTGAAATACGTAAGGGAAATTTTAGACCGTTACAGAGAATACAAAAAGTTTATCGCTTAATAAATTCTGTAATCTTGAATGTGAGTTTTTTCGGAAAGTATTTCGATTACTTCGTTATCTTCCACGATTGCCGCGCTTAATTTGTTACCCGCAAACGCTCCCGTATCGATATACAAAGCGTTCGCCTCCACGTCGAATTTCGGTTCGTTGATTTTCGAATGTCCTACGATTTGAATTTTCCCGATGTCGAGCAACGGATCGCGCGTCCACAAAACGCCGATATCGTGAAGATAATCCCTGTGAATCACTTCGGGCAATGTCGCTTCAAGATTATCTCTGAAATTTTTCGGTAAAATGTTTTCGTAGTATTTTGAAATTCCCGCATGAGTTATGAACGCATCGTCCAAATCCAAATAGAGCGGGGCGTTTGCGATAAAATCAATATGTTCCAAAATTTCTTCTTCGTGTCCTTCGTAAGATTCCAACGTCGCTTCGTTGCCGTTGAAAACCCACGAACGAGCGAAAGCGCTTGATGGATATTTAAAAAAATGATAAAACATGTAATCGTGATTTCCGGGAACGAAACGAATTTCTTCGTTCATCACGAAATCGACGACCTTAAAACTGTGATTTCCTCTGTCAACCAAATCGCCGAGCGAAATTATTTCCGCGTGCGGATATTTTTTTCGAATTTGATTAACCAATTCCAATAACGTGTAATAACAACCGTGTATATCGCCAATAACCGCAATCATATCAAATGTGGTAAGTTTTTTTTGCAAATTCCGTTAATTCGTCTCTGAACTTCGGGTGCGCGATTTCAATTAACGCTTTTGCGCGTTCTTGAATCGATTTCCCGAAAAGATGCGCTACGCCGTATTCGGTTACGACGTACCGCACGTCGCCGCGCGAAGTAACCACGCCCGCATTGGGCTTTAATGCTGTTACGATGCGCGAAATTTTTTCGTCTTTCGTTGTGGAAGGAATGGCGATTATCGCTTTGCCGCCTTCCGAATGCGCCGCACCGCGGATAAAATCGACTTGCCCGCCGATACCGCTGTAAAATTTGCTTCCTATCGAATCGGAACAAACTTGTCCGGTTAAATCTATTTCAATAGCGGAATTAATAGCAACCATTTTTTTATTCTTCGCAATCACGAACGGGTCGTTGACATATTCTTGCGGATGAAATTCAATTATAGGGTTATTATCGACGAAATCGTACGCTTGTTTACTGCCAAGAACAAATCCGGCGATGATTTTTCCCGGGTGCAGAGTTTTTTCTTCGCCCGTAATTACGCCTTCTTCCACAAGTTCAACTATTCCGTCCGAAAACATTTCGGTATGCACGCCGAGGTTTCTTCTGTCGCGCAAATATTTCAGCACGGAATCGGGAATTGCGCCGATGCCCATTTGAATCGTGGCGCCGTCTTCAATCAAACTTGCGACGTTTTCGCCGATTTTATCGTAAACTTTCAGCACTTCGGGCGAAGTGTTCGGGTCAACTTGCGGAAGTTCGAGCAAAGGTTCGTCCGCTTCAACAATGTAATCGATTTTATTAACGTGAATGAAACTGTCGCCCAATCCGCGAGGCATATTTTTGTTGATTTGCGCAATTACTATTTTCGCTTTTTCCGCCGGAGTTTTGATATTTCCCACATCAATTCCGTAACTGCAAAAACCGAATTCGTCGGGCGGAGAAACGTTAATCAGCGCAACGTCGGGTTGGATAATTCCGTTTTTAAAAAGCAAAGTCACTTCCGAAAGGAAAATCGGTATGAACTCAGCGCGTCCTTCGTTGACGGCCTTGCGCGTGTTTCCACCGATGAAAAACGCTTTGTGCTTGAAATGTTTTTCCATTCCGGGTTGCATATAAGGCAAATCGCCGACGATAAGAATATGATAAAGTTCAACGCCGAAAAGTTCGTCCTTGCGCTCCACCATCGCTTTGATAAGCGCCATGGGAGCGGCGCCTCCGGGTTGAATTACAACTTTGTCTCCCGACGAAATCGCTTTTACCGCCTCTTCCGCCGATACGAGTTTCGCTAAATATTTTTTCATCCAAGCGGCGTTAACCGCTCTGTTTGAAATGTTTTCCGTAGTTACCATTTTTCAAAACTTTCTAATTTGTTGGGAAAATCCGCAATCTTTTGTATTCAAGTCCGAACGTTTCCGCCAAAAATTCGTTCGTACAATAACCTTGATGAGCCCACACGCCGTTGGCTATTTCGGGTTTCGACATCAAAACGTGTTCCAAGCCGTTATTGGCAAGCAATTCGATGTATTTTATTGTCGTGTTCGTTAGTCCGTAACTTGCGCTGCGGGGAACTATTGCGGGCATGTTCGGAACGCAATAGTGAATAATATCGTGTTTGATGAAAATCGGTTCGGAAATCGTTGTCGGTCTGCTTGTTTCGATGCAACCTCCTTGGTCTATTGAAACGTCCATAATTACCGAACCGCGTTTCATTTGTTTGACCGTCTCTTCGCTTACGAGAAATTTTGCCGCTCCCGGCGTTTGGTGAACCGCACCTATTAACAAATCGGCAAATTTCGCTCCTCTCTCAATGGTGTAGGGATTAGCCGCAACGGTAGTGATGCTTTTACCGAGAAGTTCTTCAAGGCGGCGGAGTTTGTTAATGTCCGAATCGAGAACGATAACTTGCGCGCCTCTTCCCAATGCGGCGCGCGCGGCCGATTGTCCCACAACGCCTGCGCCGAGAATTACGACCGCGGCGGGAGCCACGCCCGGCAATCCGCCCATTAATATTCCGCGACTGTTTTCAACGCTTCCGCCGAGAAAGCGCGCGCCTTCCTGTATTGCGAGTTGTCCCGCGATTTCGCTCATCGTTTGCAAAATCGGGAAATCGTTATTCAATCCGATGAACTCATAACCTATTGCGGTCGCTTTTTTCGAAATCAAATTTTTCGCTATCTCTTCCCGATTATAGGCGAGATGTAAGAAGGAGAAAATAATTTGTTCGTTATCAATATATTCGGATTCTTCGAAACTGACGGGGGCGACTTTTACAATAACCTCCGAACGCTGAAAAACTTCTTCGTGCGAATAAACCACTTCCGCGCCGACGCGTCGATAATCGTCGTCGCAAAAATTTCCGTCCTTTCCCGCTTTGCTTTCCACGTAAACCACATGTCCGTTTTGCACAAGTTGATGAACACCCGCAGGCGTAAGCGCCACGCGTTTCTCATCGGGGAACGTTTCTTTCGGAATTCCAATTCTCATTTTTCACGCTCATTTTATTGATAATAAAAGCGGACAATCGCCCGCGTTTAACTTAACAAAATAATAAAACATTTGAGTAAAAATAAAGAAATTTATTGTCGTTTTAAAGTAAAAGCGGTTAAAATGTCTTTTTATATTATCTTTATATGATGAAATCCGCGTCGATATCGGGAAACTTTTTGCAAAGAGGGCGTGGTTGTTAATGCGGTTAACTTTTCTGCGCGCGGTACATATTTACAATTGCGCCGACAAGGAAAACGAAATTCGCGAGCCACGCGGTAATAAAAGGATTAAGCGCGCCGTTTTTCCCGAAGGCTTGGCTTATTTGCATAAAAGCAAGGTAAACGAACGTAATCAGAAGATTAAT
>CAYZMW010000117.1:0-13352 GCA_964479645.1 uncultured Melioribacter sp.
ACCGTCGCCCCAAACAATTTTAATTCCGTAATTACCTACGACTTCGATATTTTTGATCTCGTATTTCCCTTCTTTGTCGGGACCTTGCGGTGGAGGCGGAATGGTTTTCCAAAGAATATGTTCGCCTTTGTTGTTTGCATCTGGCGATTCGTCGCGCAGGTACTTTAAGGGGTATTCAAAAACCTTTCCGTCATCCCAAGTAATTTCAAGCCTTTCGGTTTCACGGTTCAATTTAATCTTTACGGGTTGCATCTTCTCTCTTTTTAGTAAGTTAAAATGCAAATATAAAAAACGTCGAATTATTTGTGGACACGTATTACAAAAAGATTTTCAATCGCGAATAATTAATAGCGTTCAGCGTTCATCAGTGAACAGTTAACAATGAACAGTGAACAATTCCCGACAGCGTCTGTCCTTGCGACCCCGCAGAAGGCGGGGGAAGCAATCTATCGGTTTATTAGCAAAAGACTACTCGGCGCAGTAATTTGACGGATTCCTTCGTCCCGCCAAAGGCGGGACTCGGAATGACTGTGTTTATTTTAGTAGGCGCACGGCACTACGGATTGCTTCGTCCTTGCCGACTGCGTCGGCGTGTCTTTGCAAGGACAGTAAAATTTTAATCCGTTTAAATCCGTGGTATCCGTGTTCCATAGAAATATCGGTTAGAATCATAATCGATCGGTTCAATCAGCGTCTCATTTGCTTTTCATTTCAATCTTGCATAGAATAAAATTGTTTAACTTATTTTAGGTTGATGTGATTTAAAAAAAATAAAAAATCCCCGATGCACCGTAGCACATCGGGGATTAGGGCTAAGGGGTTTGGGTAAAACCTCTTAATATTAATTAATATTCGAGTTCCGAATCCTTTGTAATTCTTTTCTTAAATACGATATACGACCACGCTTGATAAACCAAAACGAACGGAACCAAAATTCCGGCAACCCAAGTCATTACCGTTAAAGTGTATTGAGAAGCCGAAGCGTTGTAAATCGTCAAATTATATTCGGGACTTGTTGAGGAAACCATCAGGTTGGGATAAAGCGTATAAAACGCTGTGATTGTAACAAAAACAACGGTAAGCGAAGTCATAACGAACGCCAACCCTTCTTTTCCTTGTTTCAAATAAATTCCCGAAAGAATTAAAAATATCGCGGCGAAAAGAGGCGGAATAAACGCGCCGAAACCTTTGGCTTGGAAAATTTCGACGTCGAAATAAGTGTAAAGAACAAAAATTACCGCCATAACAACCGTAGGGAGCCAAAGTTTTTCAGCGGTTTGTTTAATCCTTGTTTGAAATTCCCCGCCGATTTTCAGTGTCAAAAACGCCGCGCCGTGATAAAGGAACAACAGCACGAACGTTATTCCGCCGACCAATCCGTAAGGATTTAAGAGGTTGAAAAATCCGCCCGTGTATGTTTTTGTTTCGTCGATTGGCGTACCGCGCATAATGTTAGCCACGGCAACACCCCACAAAAGCGCAGTCAGAAAACTGCCGAGGAAAATCATCCAATCCCAGTTATAACGCCATTTAAGAGAGTCTTCTTTGCTTCTGTATTCGAAAGCAACGGCTCTAACGATAAGACCGACAAGCATAAGAAACAGCGGCAAATAAAATCCGCTGAACAACGTTGCATAAAATTCGGGAAAAGCCGCAAATGAAGCGCCGCCCGCGGTAAGCAACCACACTTCGTTACCGTCCCAGTGGGGACCGATTGTGTTTATAATCATTCTTCTTTCCGTATCGTCCTTTGCGATAAACGGAAGCAACATTCCGACGCCGTAATCGAATCCTTCAAGGAAAAAGTATCCGATAAACAAAACCGTTATTAAAATAAACCATATTGTATTCAAATCCATTTCAACCTCCTATGCTTCGCTTTTTAATGATTCGTAATCTTGGTCCATATCTTTCTTCGCGTATTTTTTCCACAATTGGACCGTAAAGACAATTAATATTGCATAGATGAGGGTAAAGCCGAGCAGTGTAAACAAGGCTTCTCCGCCTGAAACCGCTTTGGAAACACCTTGTTCGGTTTTCATCAAGCCGAAAACAATCCACGGTTGACGAGCCACTTCGGTGAAAATCCATCCCGTCGAAATGGCGATTGTCGGAAGACCGAGAGAGTAGAATATCAATTTCAATCCGCCCGGTTTGCATTCGAAATCATCTTTTCTTGTTCTCATATAAGCGATAAGAGCGATTAGTAACATCAAGAAACCCGCACCGACCATAATACGAAACATCCAATACGAAGTCGCAACATCGGGAATGTAGTCGCCGGGACCGTATTTTTGTTCGTATTCTTTTTGAATATCGTTAATTCCGCGAACTTCGCCTTCAAACGAATCGTAAGCCAAGAAACTCAACAAAGTCGGAAGTTTGATATCGAAACTGTTGCGATGATTTTCCTGGTCAACAATGGCAAACAAAGATAAGCCCGCGGGATTTTCGGTTTCCCAGTGCGCTTCGCCAGCCGCCATTTTCATCGGTTGATGTTCAACCATGTGTTGCGCTTGAAAGTGACCGATAAGTACAACTAAAATAATTCCGACCAAACCTACGGTTGCACCGAATTTCATGGATTTTTTGAAAGGACCGATTTTTTCGGTTTTGTTCATCATATGCCAAGCGCTGATACCCATGATGAAAAATCCGGCTTGAGTTAACCCCGCTGTAAATACGTGCGGGAATTGCATCCACAAATGCGGATTGCCGATTAATGCAAAGAAATCAACCATTTCGGCTCTTCCGTTGTTAAGCGTGTAACCGACGGGTTCTTGCATAAAAGAATTAGCGGTAAGAATCCAAATAGCCGAAAGATTTGAGCCTGCGGCTACCAACCACGCAAGCGCCGCATGGGCTTTCGGAGAAAATTTGTTCCATCCGAAAATCCAGACACCGATAAACGTGGATTCCATGTAGAACGCAAGCAACGCTTCAATGGCAAGAGGAGCGCCGAAAATATCGCCCATGAAACGGGAATACTCCGACCAGTTCATTCCGAATTGAAACTCTTGAACGATACCGGTTGCAACCCCAATCGCGAAGTTAATCAAAAACAGGTTGCCCCAAAACTTAGCCATCTTGCGATAATCTTCATCTCCCGTCTTGGCGTAAATCGTTTCCATAATCGCAATGGAAACCGTAAGACCAAGCGTAATGGGGACGAAAAAGAAGTGGTAAACGGTGGTTATGGCAAATTGCCAGCGGGACAGTACAAGCACATCCATTTAACCTCCTACTGATTTAATTTATAAGTTAAGTGAGTTAACATCACTTTAAAATCAACCGAATAAAAATAATAAATTCCATTTACATTTTATAACAAAAAATCATACCTTATAACTTATTTAATAGTATCTCATTGTCCTATTTTATTTTTCTCAGTAAGATTTTTTAGCGCTTGTACGAATTCCTCCGAATTATCCGGCGAGATGATAATATTTTTTCCTTCGGCCGTTAATATATATACCCTTTCGTCTTTGCGGGTCGTATAAAGCCTCATTGTTCCCAATTCTTTATTTTTAAAAATTCCGAAATATCCGAATATTCCACCTGAACCGAAAACTCTTTTTATGCCGCGCAAAGCCGTTTCGTCAATTCGTTCGACTTTTTTGATATCTTCCAAACGAATTTTAACGCTTCCCACCGTTCTTTTTATTTCAAGTTCATTATCCGTAATAATATATTTTTGCGGACGAAAAAGCAGAGGTAACAAATAGGAAAGAAAAGCGAGAATCAAAAACAAGATGGTGGCAAGATAGTTTCCCGACTGCATTGAAATGTAAAGGAAATAAATGAATATCAACACAAACATAAGCAGAGAAAAAAGCGTGCTTTTTTTCACTGTTTTATCCATTGTCGCTGTAAATTCTTTCATCATTTTTTACTCCTCTTTATTGATGTTTTTTTCCCGAATACAAAGGGAAACGCTTCTTCTATAGCGGAAATGGGAACAATCTTTAATCCCTCTTTAACTTGTTCTTTTATTTCAACCAAATCTTTTTCGTTTTCTTTGGGAATAAGAACCGTTTTAATTCCGTAACGTCGCGCCGCAAGAAGTTTCTCATTCAAGCCCCCGATAGGCAAAACGGCGCCGCGTAAAGTGATTTCGCCTGTCATCGCCACGTCGGGACGCGCCGGTTTTTGCGTAAGCGCCGAGTACATCGCCATTGTCATCGTAATGCCCGCCGAAGGTCCGTCTTTGGGAATAGCGCCTTCGGGCAAATGCACGTGAATTTCTTTTCCCTTAAACGCCGTTTGTCTGATACCGAGAGTTTTTGCGTTCGAACGTAAATAACTCAAAGCCGCATGCGCGGATTCTTTCATTACGTCGCCGAGTTGTCCGGTAAGCGTGAGTTTTTCCTGTCCCGGCATAACGGTCGCTTCAACGTTGAGGATTTCGCCGCCTACGCTTGTCCAAGCGAGTCCCGTAACCGAACCGACTTGCGGTTTCTTTTCTCTTTTATGAGGACGAAAGCGGGGAACTCCGAGATATTCTTCTATTTTCGCTTCGTCGATTTCGAATTTAAGTTTCTTTTTTGATTTCCCTTTTTTCTTCGTTTGATTTTTTTCCACTATTTCCTTAGCCAATTTTCTCAGAACCGTCGCTATTTCCCTTTCGAGATTACGAACGCCCGCTTCGCGCGTGTATTCCGTTATAATTTTCGAAATGACTTCATCGCTTATTTTAACGTCGAATTTATCCAACCCGTGCGCTTTTAGTTGCTTGGGAATAATGTGGCGTTTCGCTATCTCCACTTTTTCGAACTCCAAATATCCCGGCAGTTCGATGATTTCCATTCGGTCCTGCAAAGGAAGCGGAATATTGTAACGAACATTCGCAGTTGTGATAAACATTACTTGCGAAAGGTCGTAATCGACTTCGAGGTAATGGTCGTTAAACGCATGATTTTGTTCGGGGTCGAGAACTTCAAGCATCGCGGAAGAAGGGTCGCCGCGAAAGTCCATACTCATTTTGTCGATTTCATCCAATAAAATCACGGGGTTAATCGTTCCCGCCTTTTTCATCGATTGAATTATTTTACCCGGCAACGAACCGATGTACGTTTTTCTGTGTCCGCGAATTTCCGCTTCGTCGCGAACGCCGCCGAGACTAATTCGCACGAACTTTCGCCCGAGCGCACGCGCAATCGATTTTCCGAGCGACGTTTTTCCAACTCCGGGCGGGCCTACGAAACAAAGAATTTGCCCGCGCATGTTCTTAACAAGATTTAAAACCGCAATGTGTTCTATTACTCTGTCTTTGGGTTTTTCAAGTCCGTAATGGTCTTCATCCAAAATTTTCTTAACGCTTTTAATTTCGAGTTTATCCCGCGTGCGTTTGTGCCACGGAATATCGACGAGCCAATCGAGATAATTTCTGATTACCGTCGCTTCGGGCGAATTCGGCGGAGTGCGTAAAAGTTTGTCAAGTTCTTCGTTCGCTTTTTCTTCCACGTTTTTGGGCATCTTCGCCTTTTTGATTTTTTCGCGCAACTTTTTAATTTCGTGCGGCTCTTCCGCCTCCTCTCCGAGTTCTTCGCGCAGAATTCTAATCTGTTCCTGAATAATAAATTTTCGCTGAGATTTCGAAATGTTCTCGTGTACTTTCTTTTCAATCTCTTTTTCGATTTGCAAAATTTGAAGTTCGGAGTTCAATATGCGGATAACTTCGAGAAATTGTTCTTCGAGTGTTTCGTGTTCAAGAATTTTATGTTTTTCTTCCAAAGACTTCGGCAAATTCGCGGCAACGTAGAACAAACGCCTATCAATTTCCTTGATGTTATCGAACGCCGCAACCACCTCGCCCGGCAAATTGTTATTGACCGAGGCGTATTCTTTAAAAAGTTCGGTCATTTGCCTGTCCAGCGCGCGCAATTTCGCACCGTCGTCAATCATCGGGAGAAACACTTCGATTTCTCCTTCGAAAAAACTTTCGTTCTTATTAAACTTTTTGATTTTTCCCGCCACTATTCCGTCGATTAATATTTTAAGCAATCCGTTCGGGAGTTTTAACACCTGAATAATCTTCGCTATCGTGCCTTCTCTGTAAATATCGTCTTCGGTCGGTTCTTCAATAGAGGGGTCTTTTTGCGCCGCAATAAAAATAAATTTATGCTTATTCGCCGCGTAATTAGCCGCGTTGACGGATTGTTCTCTTCCGACAAGAACGGGAAAAATCATGTAAGGAAAAATGATATTGTCTCTAATTGGCAAAACGGGTAAAACACGGGGGATTTCATCGAGAGCCGAATAATCCAGGGCTGAAAATTTGCTGTCGTTCATTCTAATTCGCCTGCATTCTTTTTATAATTGTAAAGTTAAATATATCAATAATAAAAAGCGTTTACAAAAAGCAAAAAATCTTGCGTTTATTAGAAGACGAAAAACGGATTTTGTTTCCTCAAAAAAAGTTATTTTATAAATAAAAAAAGCCGACTTGAAAAAGTCGGCTTTGTAAAAAACAAAGAATTTTTTATCGACCGATTTCGTCGAGTTTAGCTTTTTTGGCAAGCAATTCTTCTTCGGTTTCTTCATGGTCGGGATCCGGAACGCAGCAATCAACGGGACAAACAGCCGCACATTGCGGTTCATCGTGAAAACCGACGCATTCGGTACATTTATCGGGAACGATATAAAAATGGTCTTCACTGAAAAAGCCCGTCGTGCCGTTCGGAGTGGGGTCGTCAGTACCCGTTACGTCGCCGTAACTCCATTCAGCACCGCCTTCGTAAATCGCCGTATTCGGGCATTCCGGTTCGCAAGCACCGCAATTGATGCATTCATCGGTGATCATTATTGCCATAACTTTTTCTCCTTTTAAGTTATTAGTTCGTTAAACGTTTGTTATGTTCTCAAAATAAGTTTTTACGAACCAAAATATAAATAATTCGGATTAATCAGACAAAGAAGTTTTTTATTAAAAAGCCGAGGGACAAGAAAAAAAAGCCGAAATATGGAACAACAATTTAAATTTGCTTTTTAACACATCGTAATATATTTTTGCAAACTCTGATATTTGCGGAAGTGGTGGAACTGGTAGACACGCTATCTTGAGGGGGTAGTGCTCGAAAGGGCGTGCGGGTTCAAATCCCGCCTTCCGCACAAATCTTTTTGAACAAGTGATAGGTAGAAAAATGAAAAAACTCGTTAGCATCGTTTTTGTTTTACTGATTTCCGTCGGCGCCGTTTTGGCTCAAAACGCGGAAATGAGTAACGACGCTAAAAAATTATACAACGAAGGTAATAAGCTGTTGAAATCGGGAGATTACAACGGAGCGCTCGCGAAATATGATGAAGCGCTTAAAATAGACGAAGATTACAGACTTTATTATCAAAAAAGCATCGCGTTGAAAAAACTTCGCAAATATAACGACGCGGAAGTCGTTTTGAAAAAATGCATCGAACTTAACCCCGATTTCCCGAACGCATACAACGGCTTGGGCACGACTTATTACGCATTGAAAAAATATCAACTTGCGGTTGACAATTTTGAAAAGTTCGCCGAAAAAACGACAAACAAAAAACTTAAAAAGAAAGCGAAAAAATATATCTCGATCGCTTATACAAAATTAGCCGAAGAAGTAAAAAAACAACACAAGAAAAAAGAAGCGGTCGATTATCTGAACAAAGCGGTTGAAGCGTACAATTACGATGCCGCTTATCTTTTGCTTGCGGAATTGTACAACGACTTGGGCGAATATCAAAAAGCGCTCGAAGCGGCTGACAACGCATTGAAATACAGAGGGAAAAAATCGAAAATTTCGAAAGGCGCTATTTACTATTACAAAGGTCTCGCTCTTAAAGGCTTAAAGAAAAAAGAAGAGGCGAAAAAAGCGTTCAAACTTGCGCTTAAAGACAGACAATACAAACAAAACGCAAAGTACGAACTCGATTTGATTAAAAAGGGAATGTGGTAAAATTTTAATAAATTCGAAAAATTTAAGCCGCGAATGTTCGCGGCTTTTTTATTTTCCGTAAGGTGATTTTTTCTTTCCAAAAACTTATCTTGTTAACTGAAATCTTATTTTCTTATAAAAAGAGAAAACGAATATGAAGTCATTTGCTTTGGATACTCTTATCGGCATTATCCTCGGTTTTGCGCTATTCTTTTACGCAATTTTTTCAAGCACGTCCAATTACGAAATGTTTATTAACCTTCCGAGTTTGCTCATGGTGGTGGGAGGAACGTTCGCCGCCACAATGATTTCGTTTCGCGGTTTGTATGTTTTTCGTTCGTTGAAAGAATTGGTCGCGATTTTTTATCCGCAAAATATTAATCCTCAAACGCTTTATTCCGAAGTCGAAAACATTATTAATTGGGCGAGAATAGCAAAACAACGCGGAATGAAGGAGTTGGAAATTCACATTAAAAATTCCAAAATCGACGATGAATTTCTGAGATACGGCGGAACTTTGCTGATAACGGGTTATCGCGGAGAAGAACTTCGCACAATGCTTACAAATTTCATCGAAACGACTTTCGAGCGCAATATGGTTAATTCTTACGTGCTTCGAACAATGGCGAATTACGCGCCCGCATTCGGAATGCTCGGAACTGTAATCGGTTTGATAATTATGCTCGAGCATATGGGCGACGATCCTTCGGGTTTGGGAAAAGGCTTGGCGTTCGCTTTGATTACCACGCTTTACGGAATTTTAATCGCGCAACTCTTGCTTAAGCCCGCATCGGAAAAAGCGAAACAAAAACAGGAAATTTTACGCTTTAGAAATCTTCTTGTTGCCGAAGGCTTGGTGATGCTCGGCGACAATAAGGACTCCGGAACAATTCAAGATATGATGAACAGTTTTCTCGATCCCGACCTTCATTTTTCGATAATAAAACGATAGATATTCTTGGCAAAACAAATTTTACATATCGACAAGGAAGCGCTCGACGCACTTGTTAAAAGAAAGGTGGAAGACGCCGTAGAACAGCGTTTAAGAGAAAAAGAGCATAAACTCCGTAAAGAAGTCAGTCGCAGAAAATCTCTCGAAAAAGAACTGCAGGAAAAAACGCAGAGAATGTTGAGTTCTTCCGAACCGAAGTTTTTTTATAAATCGAAACTTAAAGTGCAACAAGACGAAAGTCAGGATTGGCTAATTACGTATTCCGACGTCGTTACGCTTTTGTTGACTTTGTTCGTCTTGTTACTTGCTGTTTCGAAAATCGATATCACGAAATTCGAAGAAGTTAAAACCGCGATAGATAAAGATTTGATTAAAAAAGAAAAAGTGGTTACGACTTTCAATGCTTTGCGTAAACAGATGGTCGAGATTTTTCACGAATACAATTTGGAAAATTCCGCAACGGTAAAACTTGACCCGCGCGGTTTGAAAATCGAACTTGCAAGCAATTCGCTTTATGACTTGGGTTCCGCGGAAATCAAACCGACAATGTTTCCCGTACTGAAACGAATTGCCGAAACGGTAAAATCCTCCCCGATTCAAAATTATATGATCGAAGTGGACGGACACACGGACAATATTCCGATTCGAAATTCTTCCAAGTATGATTCCAACTGGGAACTTTCGGCAAACAGAGCGACGAACGTGGTGAAATATTTTATTTCTCTCGGTATTCCGCCCGACAGACTACGCGCGGCGGGCTATGCGGACACTCATCCGCTCGTGCCTAACACGGACGCGAACGGAAATCCGATACCGGAAAATCAAGCGAAAAATCGGCGCGTGGAGATAATTATCGAAAGAGCCCAGCAATAGGACGATTTATGAAAAACTTTTTTTACAACGAATTCGATTTTGAACGCGTGGAAAAAAGCGAGCGACAAGGCGATTACAGAACCCCGTTTCAAATCGATCGCGATAGAATTATCCATTCCTCGGAGTTTCGTCGTCTGCAAGGTAAAACGCAGGTTTTCCTTTCGGGCGAATATGATTATTACAGAACGCGGTTGACGCACTCGATTGAAGTGGCGCAAGTGGGCCGCTCGATTTGCGCGTATCTTGTTCATAAAGAAGATACTCCTTTTAACGACGAATATTTTATCGATTCGGATTTGGTGGAAGCCGCTTGTCTCGCTCACGATTTGGGACATCCGCCTTTCGGCCACGCGGGAGAAAGAATTCTCCACGAACTGATGCTTCCTTACGGCGGGTTCGAAGGAAACGCGCAAACGCTTCGGTTAATTACGGAAATATTTTTCCGTAGCGGAAGTTCAAGGCGAGGCATTAAGCCTACGCGCGCTTTTTTGGATTCGGTGCTGAAATACAAAATTCCTTTTTCGGATTTTCCCGAAACACCGCATAACCATTTCATTTACGATTATCAGAAAAAATATATAGATTTCGTATTCGACAACGAAAACGTTCCCTCCGAAATTAACGCCAATGATTTCAGAAGTATCGAGTGTCAAATTATGGATTGGGCGGACGACACCGCCTACGCGATAAACGACATTGCAGACAGTATCTCGGGAAAATTCATAACGATTAAGCAATTGGAAAAATGGGGAAGCGAAAACGCCGAACATCTCGGACTAACCGAAATCGAAGCGCTCGACAAAATAATGCGATGGATTAAAGAAGGCGTTTTTAAGTCGAAACTTTCTTCCGAAATAGGCGATTTCATTCACGCTATTTCGATTAAAGAACGGAAAACCTTCATGGACGCAAAAACAAATCGCTACAAATACGAAATCGTGATTGATAACGAAATCAAACGTCTTGCCGAATTGTATAAAAAAGTGGCGTACGACATTGTTTTTCAGTCGCCGCAAATTTTTCAGATGGAATTCAAAGGACATCATCTTTTGCGAAGCGTTTTTCTTGCGCTGAAAAACAACTACGTTGAACAAGTAAAACCTCCAAGACTATTGCCCGATTTTACCGACTCACTCTTGCGAAACGGCAAAAGCGAAGAAGAGCGTGCGCGCATTGTTTGCGATTACGTTTCGGGAATGACCGACCATTACGCGGTGAGAACTTACAAGCGTTTGTACGACCCCGATTTTATTTCCTTTTCCGATTTGATTTGATACGGTTCTTCCGCTAAATAATCATGTGCCGAGAAAAGCGGTGAACTATGTTTGTGATTGATATTCCGATAGAACACGGAAAACGCAGGTTTGGAATTGATTGGATGATTGGTTGATTGGATGTCTCGCTATGGCGGCACGTCCTCGCAGACTGAAAAATTCGCGTCATTGCGAACACCGCCGTAGGCGGGGTGAAGCAATCTGTCGGTTTGTTAGCAAAAGTTGAAATAATCTGTCATTGCGATCCACGCTTTTGGCGGGGAGAAGCAATCTGTCGAATTGTCAGCAAAAGAAATCTCCGTGCACGGCGCGGCAGATTCCTTCGTCGTTACTGACTGCGTCGGCGCGGTCATGAATATTTATTCTGCGTGGCACAGCGAAATAATTTAATGAATGAGTGCGAAATTTGAATGGGAGTGTTTGCGTTCGAATAGGTTTAAATATGGTGCGTACCGCATTTTTAAACGATAACTTTTCAATTTAACAAGTATCTTTGTTTTGTATATTAACTTCCATATTTACAACTAATTGCGGTATGCACTATATTTTTTGTTGTGCAACGTAATTATATTCATTTTTCTAATTCAGTTATAAATTTTACTACAGCATCAAAATATTTACCTTGTTTAAATTCAGGTAATAATACTTTATCAATAATTCGTTGACTTTCTTCATCGGTTAAATAATTCTGGGAAATATTAGAAGTTGATATTCTAACTTTTCTCAATGATTTACTAAAAACTAATAATAACCCACCCTTTTCTTGTCTAGAACCAATGTGCCAACTATTCCCTTTATTTTCTGCATATTCTGAAATATTATTGTAGGGATATAAATCGTCAACAGTAATTATCAAAAGTCCAATACTCTTTCTTTTCCGTAATCTGATTACTAAATTGTTAATGCTGTCTAATTCAGATTTACTAAAGAGACTTTCTATGTCTAAAATACCTGTATTACCTAATAAAACAGAATTCTCTATTTTGTAATCAGGACAATTCTTATTTAATTCTCTGGTAAGTTTGTAATTAAATACATTTATATTGTTTTTTACATTTCCTTTTGCTAATTCAGCCAAGATATTAGTTTTAAGTATTATGGCATTCTGAATTTCTATTTGCTCTTTAATAATCTTTAAAGTATCCTCGCTTTTCTTCGGAATAGTTTTAATAGAGTCACAGATTTGAAATGCAATTCTGTCAATATTTTGCGATTTTAATTGAAAGCCAATCAAAATTAAGAATAGTACAATTAATTTTACTCTCATTTTTCTATTTTTATGTTGCACAACGGATTAGGCTATGGTGCGTGCCGCATTTTTGTGTACTAATTTTTCTATTTACCCGTATCTTTATTTAATATTTAATTGTCATATATACAAGTAATTGCGGTATGCACTATGAGCCTTTGTTGGCAGCAGTAGTTTTTCATCCAATCGTAATATTTAAATTTTTTCCAAGTCCAAGTTCAATCAATTTGTAGTAAGTTGAGATTTGAATATCGCTCAGCCCACGCTCAATCCTGGAAATATAACTCTTTTTGGTTCCGGTCCGTTCTGCAAGTTCTTCTTGAGTCAATTGAGCCTCTTTTCTTGCTTCTTTAAGCATAATTCCCAACCTGAAAGCTAATGAATCAGCATCATATTTATCACGTGACGGAATCCCTTTTTCTCCATACTTTTCTGTTAATATGTCTTCGAACCTTTTAATGTTATTCATTTTAAAAATCTCCTTTCTTTTCATTTAAATATTCTTTCTTGAGTTTTTCTGCAAGTTTAATTTCCTTTTGTGGTGTTTTTTGAGTCTTTTTTACAAAGCAATTGGTTAAAACAACCAAGTTTCCTCCGTCTTGAAAACACAAAATTCGAATGCTTTTGAAAGTTGTAATTATTCTGATTTCCCATATTCCATTTGTATTTTCAAGTAATTTGAAAAACTTCTTTGGGACTTGTCTTTCAAATCTCACAAGATCAAGAGCGTATTCAATTTTCAGCTGAACTTTTAAATCCTGCTTTTTGTAAAACTCAATAAACCTTTTCTTGTAAGTAACAATGTCTCTTATCATTTTGCAAAGTTAACTAATTAGTTTACTAAATCAAGATTATTTTTAAATTATTTTAGATTTCTTGACCTCTATTGCTGGCAACGGCCTAGCTAAACACTGTAAGGGTGTTTTAACTTCCACGTTTCAAATGTATCAAATATTTTTATTGAACCCACGAAACTATCCTATTACTTCTAAACCCCTTATGGTGTTTAGGCATTGTTGTGTGCTGGCCCTTTCCCGGTACTCAACTTCACTTTTACTAAATCTTCTAAATCCTCTCAGTCTATTTTTTTGTTTCACTAC
>CAYZMW010000118.1:0-7942 GCA_964479645.1 uncultured Melioribacter sp.
ACCGTGTTAGTAATACTTCTATCTCAGAAGCAACACGACGGTTTAACACTACTCGGAAAATCGTCCACGAATGTAATCAATTCACCGAAGCGATATTTATTCGTCCGCTTCTATTTCCATCCTCAAAAGAGCCGCGGCCAAGGTTTTCCCTTGCGCATCATGTTTCAGCGAAACCGTCCCGCCCCCGCCGAGCGTATTGTGCAAAAGAAAATTTAGAGCGCGAATATTCGGCAATTCGAAACGCTCCACTTCTCCGAGACAAATTCCCTCGAAATGTTTTTTCACGCGTTCGGCGGTAACGTATTTTTTTATTATCTCGTATCCTTTATCGTCATAAGCAATAAGTCCGACGTTTGCGGCGTCGCCTTTGTCGCCGCTTCTTCCGTGCGCAATATCTATTAATCTGATTTTTCTCATTTTCAAATCTCCATTATTTCAACTTTCGGTTCGACAAGTTTTTTCGGAATTAGCGCGGGCCAATACGCAACCACCTCGCTCGGACGCGGACGCCCGCCGGCAAATCCCGTGACGCTCGGCGGTCCAGTTAAGATAAGCGGAGCAATCTCTTTGCCAAATCTTTCGACCGCGCTTTTATCCTGCGAACGAACAGCGACGCGCATTACGACTTCGTTAATCAAGTCCTCGTCAAGTTTGGTGGAAAGCGGACCGTGACATGAATCGTAACCGATAAACTCGGTACGAATTTCGTCGAAATGCAAACCGAGATTATCAAGGCGTTCGCGTAAAATTTTATCCGCCGCTTTCGCTTTCGTAAGCGCTTGCGGCCAAGAATACGTCAATTGTCCCACGGCGGAATAGCCGCTATCGTACGAAGCAGAAACCTTGTAAAATTCCGTTTCCGGTTTCCCTTTTACATCGTAAACTTTAACGCGATTGTTTCCCAAATCCTCGAGTTTAATCGATGTAAAATCCGCAACGCAATCGGGCGTAATGTATTCGGTCGGGTCGCCGATTTCATAAACAAGTTGTTCCGCAACGGTTTCGAACGTAACCATTCCGCCGAGCGACTCGTGTTTGGTAATTACGACGTCGCCGTTCGGATAAGCCTCCGCAATCGGGAAACCGATTTGTGCGAAATTCGGGACTTTTTGCCAATCGCCGAGAAAATTGCCGCCGGTGGATTGCGCGCCGCATTCGAGAATATGTCCCGCGACCGTACCCGCCGCCATTAAATCGTAATTATCCTTGTCCCAGCCGAATTCGTAAATCATCGGAGCGAGAGTCAAACCGGTGTCGGTTGTGCGTCCCGTAATCACGATATCCGCGCCTTTTTGAAGCGCTTCAACAATTGGAAACGCGCCAAAGTAAACATTCGCGCTTAAAAGTTTATCCTTAACCGTTGTAATCGGCTCGCCCGTTTCCATATTTTCGAGTAACGCGCCTTGCTCGATTATTTCGTCTATTCGCTCGCGTATGTCGTCGCCAAGCACCACGGCAATTTTCAAACCGCTTATTCCGAGTTCCCGCGCAACGTCGAACACGGCATTTGCACAGGCGACAGGATTAACACCGCCGCCGTTTGTAATCACCTTGAACCCTTTCTCTTTTAAATCGGGCAAAATGCGTCTCATCAAATGCGGAATATCTTTCGCGTAACCAAGATTGGGATTTTTGTTTTTTTGCTTTTGTAAAATCGACATGGTTACTTCGGCAAGATAATCCATAACGAGATAATCGATTTCACCGTGTTTTACTTGCCACACGGGTGCGTCGATTAAATCGCCCCAAAATCCTTGTCCCGAAGCAATTCTGATTTTTTCTTTCATAACGTTTCCTTTGTTTTGTCTCAATTATCGGTAAAATCGATTTACAAATTATTCATTATTACGCTTAATTACAAGGTAAGTAAAACAACTTTTCGGATTATGAAAACCAAAGTAAAACCAAACGACTATGGCGGGAAGCAACGGAATAAAAAAAGCGCTTCTTTCTGCAAGCGCTTTTCTTATTTGCGGAGAGGGAGGGATTCGAACCCTCGGTACGCGAAATGCGTACAACGGTTTTCGAGACCGCCCCGTTCAACCACTCCGGCACCTCTCCGTTATTACAAAAAGAACAAAATTGAAGTTGTAATATTAAGGATATTCTCTTAATACGGCAATACAAAAATTAAGGTTACGATAAAAGAAATCAATCCGAAATAAAAAGATTTTTCGCTTTTGATTACAAACCGAAACGATTAAGACAAACGCTCGACGTATTTTAATTTTCCATCGATAAAAAATCCGTTTTGTAATTGTTTCGAAAAGAATTAATTTAATCGGAAACAATATCCTATTTTTAGAAAATCCGAAAATGGCAAAAACTAAGTTCGAAAAAATAAATTTCACGCCGAAGATAATTAAAAACACGGAAAAACCGGTAGCGTTGGACAGATTGCTTGTCCAAACGTTTTTTCTTTTTCTTGTAATTTGGATAGGCGTTCAATTTCACTTTTTCGTCGAATGGCTTGAAAGCGGCGGCATAAAACATTTTACCGAACGTCCGCCCGGCGTCGAGGCGTTTTTACCCATCGGTTCGTTAATGAGTTTGCTCTATTTCATTCAAACGGGTGATTTCAATATGATACACCCGGCGGGATTTTTCATTTTCATCGCCGTTTTGTCGATTTCACTTCTGTTCGGAAAATCTTTCTGCAGTTGGGTTTGCCCGATAGGCATGCTTTCGGAATATATCGGCGAATTCGGAGCGAAAGCGGAAAAGAAATTATTCGGCAAAGAATTCAAATTGCCGAAGTTACTCGATTATCCGCTCAGAAGTTTAAAATATCTGATTATGTTATTTTTCGTTTATTCCGTTTTTACGATGTCGCCCGAAGAACTTAAAGCGTTTCTCGACAGTCCCTACAATATTCTTGTCGATGTCAAAATGTATTATTTTTTCGCGGATATCAGCCTTTTTTCGCTCAAAGTTTTAATCGCTCTTTTCGTGCTTTCGATAATAATCCGAAATTTCTGGTGCAGATATTTATGTCCTTACGGCGCATTGCTCGGAATTTTCTCGCTATTAAGTTTAGTGCGAATCAAGCGGAAAGAAGAGACTTGTATCGATTGCGGTTTGTGCGCCAAAGCATGTCCGCACCATATTAAAGTGGATAAAGTGAAAACGGTTGTTTCCGACGAATGCACGTCATGCTTGCAATGCCTTGACGCTTGCCCTGTTGCCGATACGCTTGAATTGCGCACGATAGCGGGAAATAAAAAAATTAATAAAAAACATGTGGGAATTATTATCCTCATTATATATTTCGGTATTACAAGCGTGGGATTACTCACGAACAAATGGCAAAATAACGTGTCGAAAGAGACTTATTTACAACTTTACAAAAACATAAATAGTTACGAACATACGACAAATTAAATTTCGGAGATAAAATGAAACGACACGAAGCGATAATTCCGCTTTCACAGGACCATCACCAGGCTCTGCGCCTTGCAGTCGCAATAAGAAAAAAAGCGCCTAAAATCAGACTTGCGCAAAAATCCGTCGAAGAAAAATTAGCGGAGGCGGAAGACGTTTACAAAACGGAATTAATTCCGCATTTCGAACATGAAGAGGAAATACTTTTTCCCGTTTGCAAAGGCAGGGACGAAGAACTCGATAAGTTAATCGATAAAGTTCTGGACGAACACGTTAAAATTAAACAAGCGGCGGAAACCTTGAGAGAAGGCGACCCCGTGGAAAATCTCGATAAGTTCGGCGAAATGCTGAACAACCACGTTCGCCTCGAAGAAAGAGAAGTTTTTCAAAAAATTCAGGAAGTGGTTCCCAAAGAGGAATTGGACAAACTCGTCGGTAAAATTCCCCTCGCCGCCGATAGTTGCAGAATATAATCGTTTGAAAATTTCGCTTCGGTGAAACGGGGGATATCCGATTTCCTTGAATTCGGCGACGGGGTGACGTTCGCTTCGCCGTTAAATGTCTCGAAAAAATCCGCCGTACGAATTTTTGAAAGTGTTACAAACCGAAATATTTGCTAACTTTCAAATTCGTATCCGAAACAATTGTGCATAACTTTGTCAATCACAACGAATTTAATAAAAATATCGTTTCCCCTTTTTTTTCTTTTAACTTCGTTCGGGCTTGCGCAAACAAATTATTACATCAGCGTAGCGGATACGTTCAAAATCAATTTGGAGAACAAATATCGTCTCAGTTCCACGAACGTTTTGCCGAATAGCGAAAGGGTGTTTTTAAATCGAAAAAAACTAACGCGCGGCGAATATTCGCTAAATCTCGATTCCAATTTCATTTCTCTTTCGGACACTCTCGAATATTCTCTACTCGATACGCTGACGGTGATCTACAATTCCGTAAAAATTCCTTTGAGAAAAGAATATTTCAATCAAAGATTGGTGAAAAAATACGATGAGGTTTTAAAAGATACGGTTAGCGTCGTTACGCGCGAAAAATTCAGATTGACAAACGAAGCCATTTTCGGAAGTTCCGTAAAAAAAAGCGGAACTCTTTTGCGCGGAATAACCATCGGCACAAATCAGGACGCAACAATCAACAGCGGTCTTCGTCTCGAACTTTCAGGTAAACTTTCGGACGACATCGAAGTTGTAGCCGCTCTGACCGACCAAAATTCACCTATTCAGCCCGAAGGAATTACGGAACGCTTAAATGAAGTGGATAAGGTTTTTATCGAACTTCGTCACAAAAACGCGGTGGGAACTTTCGGCGATTATTATTTGAAAGAAAATCTCGGCGAATTCGTTAAAATTAACAGAAAACTTCAGGGTCTGAAACTTGCCGCGAACTATTCCGATTACAAAGGTTTTGCGGCTTACGCTTCGCAAAGGGGGAAATATACGACGAACAAATTCAACGGACAGGACGGCGTCCAAGGTCCTTACCGACTTTACGGAAAAAACAACGAAAAAAACATTATCGTTATCGCGGGAACGGAACGCGTTTATCTCGACGGACAATTGATGAAAAGAGGCGAACAAAACGATTATGTTATCGATTACGCCAACGCTTCCGTTACGTTCAAAACACGCAGAATTATTACGGCGACAAGCAGAATTTTCGTCGAATTCGAATATTCGGACAGGAAATATCCCCGTTCGTTTTGGGCGGCGAACGGCGCGGCGAAAATGTTTTCGGGCAAACTTTTTCTCACGGCTTCGTATGCAATGGAAGACGATAATCAAAATTCACCGATAGATTTTTCCTTGACTCCCGAAGATTTGCAAATAATAGAAAACGCGGGAAACGACCCGCTTAAAGCGGTTAAATCAGGCGTAATTCTCGCCCCGCTCGATAGCGCAAGCGGTCTTCGAAAAGGCATTTACGCCGCGGTCGATACTTTGATTGACGGAGAAAATTTCACTTATTACAAATATTCTCCCGGAAGCGAAGATGCGATTTATTACGTTAATTTCTCTTACGTAGGTGAAGGCAAAGGCGATTATGTAAAAATCAATCTAAAAGAATACGATTTTGCGGGCATCGGAAAGGGTGCGTATTTGCCCGTTAAATTTCTTCCCCTTCCCGAAAAAAACGAAGTGGCGAACGTGGCGCTTAAATTCACGCCGACAAAAGGAGTAACGTTTAACGCCGAATTTGCGGGAAGCAACGCCGACCGTAATAAACTTTCCGCGATAGACGACGAAACGAACAAAGGCTACGCGGTGAATTTTACTTTGAATTTAAAAAAAGAGAAAATCAAGATTTTCAATACGAATTTCGGAGATGTTGATTTCGGATTTAAGAACCGCCATATCAATGAACGGTTTCGTCCGATAGAGCGCTTGGACGACGTTGAATTTAATCGCGATTACAACATCTCGGACAAAACAAGCGGCGACCAAACGTTAAGAGAATTGCATTTGAATTACGCGCCTTGGAAAAACACGTCGCTTACGGGAAACTTCGGAACCGTAAAATACGGCGATAATTTTCGGTCGAATCGGTATAATCTTATATTCGACGTTAAAAAAAGCAATGATTATAAACTTTACTTCAACAACAATTACGTCAACTCGTCGGCATACGGAAGAACAAGCGAATTTCTCGAACAAAAAGGAACGGCTTATTACAAGGTGTGGAAAGTTACGCCCGGAATAAATTATTTAAGGGATAAAAAAGAGGAATTTCTACCCGCGGCGGATAGTTTGATAAACAACGGGCACGATTACGAAGAAATTCAACCTTACCTCGAATTGCAACGATTTTACGGAATTACGGCAAGTATCCGTTACAAAGTGAGAAAAGAAGCCAATCCGTTAAATAACGTAATTCGCGATGAAGCCGTTATACGCTCGGAGCAAATCGACTTGACATATCGCGGAATTAAAGAATTCAACACCACACTTTCCCTCGCCTATCAAAAGAAAAAATATACCGAAGAATTTAAGCAAAAAGGTTTGCTCGATAACGAAACCGTGCTAATCCGTTCGCGTTCCCAATTAAATTTGTTCAAGGGTTTTATGCGCGGCGATATTTTTTACAATACGGCGACCGAAAAAGCGGCGAAACTCGAACGCATTTTTCTCCCGGTTCCGGACGGCACGGGGAATTATATTTATCTCGGCGATCTGAACGGAAACGGAATAGCGGACGAAGAAGAATTTCAACCGACCAACGACGGAGGTAATTTTATTTTAACAACCGTTCCCACGGATAAACTTTATCCCGTTATTTCGTTTCAGGCTAACACGCGTTTACGTTTCGATTTTTCGAAATTATTCAAATACAAGTCGTTTTGGAAAACGCTTTTATCGCCCGTCAGCACCGAAACGTTCTTTCGCGTCGATGAGAAAAGTAAAATCGAAGAGACCGAAAAAATCTATTTGATGAACCCGGAATATTTTCTTAACGATTCCACGACTATTAACGGTGCGCAACAATTCAGAAACGATATTTATCTTTTCAAAACAAATCCCTCGTTTTCTTTGCGCGCAAGATTTTATCAGAAAAAATTCCTTAACCAATACAGCGCAGGCACCGAAAAAGGCTATTACCGCGAACAAAGCGTGAGAATGCGCATTAAAATATCAAGCGACATTAGAAATCAAACGGATTTGGAATTCATCAACGATAACGTACAATCCGAAACATCGCTTAACAGAAGTCGCGAAGCCTTTACGCAAAAAATAAGCAGTGATTTTTCTTACCGTCCCTACCGACAAGTGGAACTCGGGTTTAAATTCGGAGCGGGACGTGTGGACGATGTTTTTCCGCAAGAACCGACTCAAATAGATTTTAATTTTCAGTTGGTACGTTTGAATTTTTCTTTCGTCAATCGCGGAAGGTTACGTGTGGAAGTCGAAAGAAGAGAACTTACGGCAAACGTGCCGCAATATGAAATTCCGTTCGAAATTACGCAGGGAAACGCTCTCGGGAAAAATTATTTCGTTCGTTTTAATATGGATTACAAATTGAGTGAAAATATACAAACCACAATTTCCTATTCAGGTAAAAAATACGGTGAAAGCGAAATCATCCATATTTTACGCGCCGAAGCAAGAGCCTTTTTCTAACGGAAGAATGAAGCGTCGGGAGTTTTTGCGCCAAGCGAACGGCGCGTCTCCTCAGTGAACAGTTAACAATGAACAGTGAATAATTTCAAACACCGTTCGTCATTGCAAGTCCGCCTTTGGCGGGGAAAGCACCGTCTGTTATTGCGACCCCGCCAACGGCGGGGGAAGCAATCTGTCAAGTTGTCAGCAAAAGACTATTCGGCGCAGTGATACTACAGATTGCTTCGTCGTCCTCCCGCTTTCTGCGGGAGGTCTCCTCGCAAAGACAGAGAAATTCGCGTCATTGCGACCCCGCCAATAGATGTAATTCTTTACCTAAACTGGTCGCTGCTTATTGTTACGGACTGCTTATATGTAAATCCGCCGGGCAACATTATTTGCGGTTCGGCTTTGATTTTCACCGCTTTGAGATTTTTATTTTTCCCGCCCAA
>CAYZMW010000119.1:0-4131 GCA_964479645.1 uncultured Melioribacter sp.
GTTCTATTGGAATCAATCAAATCAGCTCGTCGTGGATTTCACATCGATAAAACACGGGTTTTAATCTTTAATAAATTCGGGCACTCTGCCGCTTGTCCACGGCGCGCCGATTTTTTCCATTTCTTTTTCAAGCGGTTTGATTTCGTCGAAATAAATCGCTTTAATCTTCTTCAAAACGGGCGGAAATTCTTGCATCAAAACGGAATAAATTTTCTTTTCGTTTTGCGTAATTTCCGACGTCGATCGCCAATGCTGCCAAGCAAGCGTATTTAAACGTGCGTTTATCGGTAATTTATGCGGTGGAATTTCTTCATAACTCGCTTTCGGTTTTTGACCTTCGAATTTGAAAATCACATCGTCAAGTTTCTCGGAAATACTTTTCGCTTTTGTAAACATTTCCATATTCGCTTGCGGCGTTTGGTAAATCGCTTGCATCATTTCGTCCGTGCGACGTTTTAATTCGCGCGCAAATTTTTCCGCTCCGCGAATTTGGCGCGTTAGTTCCGCGACTTGTTTTTCGAATTTCACAACAGCGGCGTAATTTTCCGCGGGTAACGTTACATTATTCAATTTCTTAACCGTAAATTCCACAGTGTCGGCAAGCGGCGTGATTTTCCCGTCGTGGTAAAGCGACATATACACTTTGTATTTACCGGGCATTACCGGCGTGGAAGATTGAACTTTCGCAAGCGGATTAAATTTATCTTTTTTAAATGGAACTTCGTCAAGACGCGGATAACGTAAATCCCAATTAACGCGATTAATTCCGCTTTTCGCCGCGGCTGTTATTCTTCTTACGGGATTGTTTCCTTCGTCAAGAACCGTAAAAATCAAGTGCGGAGGAATCTCTTTTTTTTCTTTTCTTATTTCGTCGTAAGAAGGTTGTGGAATTTTTTCGCCTTTTTCGAAAAGTTTTTTCTCACGCTCTTTTCGCATTTCGAATTTCGTTTTCGGCGCTTTTTTAAGATAATAAGTAAATACGGCTCCGAAAGGCGGGTTGGGCGCGCGGAAAAACGTTGCTCCTTGTCCGTATCTTCCCCCTTTTTGAATATAAATTAAAGCGTCGGCAACAGGGAAAATGTAAGCGTCGTTTTTCTTGAAAAATTCCTCGGAAACTTCACGCAACGGAGTGTAATCGTCAAGCACGTAAAAGCCGCGTCCGAATGTGGCAAGAACCAAATCGTTTTCGCGCCTTTGAATTGCTATGTCGCGAACGGGTATCGTCGGCAAACCGGATTTTAATCGTATCCAATTTTTCCCGCCGTCGGGCGAAAAGAAAAATCCGAATTCCGTTCCGACAAAAAGCAAATTAGGGTTTTCGAAATCTTGCTCTATCGTATGAACCGCGCCGTTTTTCGGCAAATCGGAAGCAATGGAAACCCAACTTTCGCCTTTGTCCGTGCTTTTCAGTAAATATGGTGTGAAATCGTCGCGCTTGGTATTATCGAATGAAACATAAACAGTGTTTTCGTCGAATTTATCCGCTTTAATATCGCTAATGTAAGTATATTCGGGAACGCCCGGAAATTCGCGAATTTGTCGCCACGTTTCGGCGTCCTCCGAAATGGAAAGAACGCCGTCGTCCGTTCCGACATAAAGCAAATTTTCTTTCACGGGTGATTCGTCAAGAGCTACAGCCGTACCGTAAAGAGAAGTGGAAACGTCTTTTCTCACCGCATCGATACTCCAATATTTTCCCATTACTTTCCATGTATTGCGGTCTGTTTGCGCCGTAATATCGCCGCTTATTTTTTCCCACGAATTTCCGCGGTCGTCGCTTCTGAAAACGAAATTCGCCGCGGTGTAAAGTCGCGTAGGCGAATGAGGACTAATAATAAACGGCGTGTTCCAATTCCACTTGTAAGAAAGTTCGTCTTTTCCCGGTTCGGGACGAATATCAATCGCCTCGCCGCTTTTTCTGTCGTAACGAACCATATTTCCATATTGTGATTCGGAATAAACGATGTCCGGATTTCCAGGCTCAATTGCGCCCCAAAATCCGTCGCCGCCGTTGGTCACTGTCCAATCACAATTTGAAATTCCGTCGCGGTAAAGCGTTTGCGACGGGCCGCCGAAACTGTTATTGTCTTGCGTTCCGCCGTAAATATTGTAAAAAGGATATTCGTCGTCAACGTAAACGCGATAAAATTGCGTAACGGGAAGATTCGTAATATGCTCGAAATTAGCGCCGCCGTCGTAAGTAACATAAACGCCGCCGTCCCCGCCGATAAGAATATGTTCCGTATCATTCGGGTCAATCCAAAGCGCGTGGTCGTCAACGTGTTTATCTTTCAATCCGAAACGTTTCCAAGTCTTTCCGCCGTCTTCCGTAAACTGCGTGTAAGTATCCACGGAATAAACTTTATCCACGTCTTTCGGGTCACAGAAAATTTCCGCGTAATATTGTCCGCTTGAATTGTAGTCGCTCATTTTTTGCCAGGTTTCTCCACGGTCGGTGGAACGATAAAATCCGCCTTTGTCGTAAGCCGCTTCCACAATCAAATAAAGAACGTCGGGGTTAACGGGCGAAACCGCAAGCCCCATTCCGCCCATATCGGTTTCGGGCAAACCTTTCATGATTTTGCGCCACGTCTTACCTGCATCTTCCGATTTGTAAACGGCGGATTCCGGACCGCCGCCAATTTTCGTAAAAACGTGTCGTCTTCTTTGTTCGGCTGTCGCGTATAAAATATCGGGATTACGAAAATCGTAGGCGATACCGTTTATTCCCGTATTTTCGCTTACGTAAAGAATTCTTTTCCATGTTTCGCCGCCGTCGGTTGTTTTGTATAAACCGCGGTCGCCGCCGGGTCCCCAAACCGAACCTTCCGCCGCAACGTAAACGACGTTCGAATTTCGCGGGTCAATCATTATACCGCCTATTTGGCGCGAATTTTTTAATCCCGTATTTTTCCACGATTTCCCGCCGTCAAGAGATTTGTAAACTCCGTCGCCATAACCAAGCGCTCGTTGATGATTATTCTCGCCTGTACCGACCCAAACTACGTGCGGATTGTTCGGGTCGATTTCCACAACGCCTATCGAATAAGCGCTTTCGTTATCGAACACGGGCGTAAATGTGATACCGTTATTTGTGGTTTTCCAAACGCCGCCTGAAGCCGTCGCAACGTAAAATTCGGTCGGGTCGTTCGGATTAACGGCAAAATCGGCAATACGTCCGGAAGCGAAGGAAGGTCCGAGCGCGCGGAATTTTAATCCCGCAAAAACTTCGGATTTAATCGCTTTGTCTTTATCTTTCGAAAAAATCGGAGTAAACGAAGTAAGCGTAATCAAAGAAATAAAAAAATATTGAAATAAAGTTTTCATTCTTGCTCCTATTTTACATTCTTTCGAATTAATTGATAAAATATTCCATTCTTTAATTTACAAATTCCTTGACAAAGAAGATGTGATTATAATTAACTTTTTGTCTTATCTCACAAAGCCTCCCCATTTTTATTTCTCTAAACCGGATATCATCTGTTGAGAGTTTACAATTGTTATGCATTTTTTTCTTGATTTTTAACATAACAAAGACCGAAAAATTTGTGTCATTGCGGCCCGCCGAAGGCGGGAACTCGGAATGACTATGTTTATTTGGGTTGGCGCACGGTGTAAGAGATTGCTTCCGTCGACCTCCCGCAAAAGGCGGGAGGTCTCCTCGCAAAGACGCGAAAATTAAATCCGTGAGAATCCAATAATATCAGTGTCATTCGTGTTCTATTACACAAGAGACGCGCTTTCGCGCGCTTCTACATTTATTTTTTCTCAACCTTAACCTCAACCTCAAAAAACTCGTCACGCGTCACTTGTCACTCTCACACCACAACGAAATGCAACCACGTGCGGCGTTCTTTTTCCGAAACCGGCGCAACCGCCGTAAAAAGAAGCAAATCGCCTTCGGAAACCACTTCTTTTTCTTTTAGCGTTTTAATTACGTATTGAATGCCTTCGTCCTTTTCGCTGAACTTTTCGATGTGATACGGCTCTACGCCCCACTTCAAATTCAAGCGTCCAAGAGTTTCGTAAATGTTCGAAAACGCAAGTATCGGCGTAACGGGACGATATTTCGAAATCTTTTCCGCGGTGCGCCCCGAATAAGTGAACGCCACAATCGCTTTCGTATTCAGT
>CAYZMW010000120.1:0-6417 GCA_964479645.1 uncultured Melioribacter sp.
AATGCAAAAGAAGGGCTACGTTTACATACTCACCAACAAAAACAACACCACGCTTTACATTGGCGTTACTTCCAATCTCGCAAAAAGAATACACGAACACAAAACGAAAGCGGTTGACGGATTCACAAAGAGATACAATTTAACGAAACTCGTTTATTACGAAGTCCACGAAGACATTTACAATGCTATATCGAGAGAAAAGCAATTGAAAGGCGGTTCGCGGAAGAAGAAAACGGAGTTAATAGAAAGTGTTAATCCCGAATGGAAAGATTTGTTTGATGAAATAATGGCTATTGATTAAGTTTTGCTGAAAAACCAATAGATTGCTTCACCCCGCCTTCGGCGGTGTTCGCAATGACATAAAATTCTCTGTCATTGCGAGGAGAGAAGCGACGAAGCAATCCCCAATACCGTTGCAAAGGAAAATCATTCCCGAAAGTACGGCAGATTGCTTCGCTTCATTTCATTCCGCTCGCAATGACAAGTATTTTTCGCGTCATTGCGAGAACGCGCCGACGTAAGTCGGCAAGGACGAAGCAATCTATAGTATTACTGCGCCAACCTGAAATAAAAAAGCATTGGCACAAAACAACAAAAATCAATAAATTTATTATAACAAAAAGAACAAACACTAATACGACTAATGCAAAAGAAGGGCTACGTTTACATACTCACCAACAAAAACAACACCACGCTTTACATTGGCGTTACTTCCAATCTCGCAAAAAGAATACACGAGCACAAAACGAAAGCGGTTGACGGATTTACAAAGAAATACAATTTAACGAAACTCGTTTACTACGAAGTTCACGAAGACATTTACAATGCTATATAGAGAGAAAAGCAATTGAAAGGCGGTTCGCGGAAGAAGAAAATGGAGTTAATAGAAAGTGTTAATCCCGAATGGAAAGATTTATTCGATGAAATAATGGCTATTGATTAAGTTTTGCTAACAAACCGACAGATTGCCGCGCGCCCACGCAAAGCGTGGTCGCTCGCAATGACGCGAATTTTTCAGTCGTTGCGAGGAGACCCGCCAAGGCGGGTCGACGAAGCAATCTGTTGCATTACTGCGCCAACCCAAACAACCACAGTCCTTGCGAGGAGTGAAGCGACGAAGCAATCTGCCGCGCCGTGTGCCGAATAGTCTTTTGCTGCCACTTCGACAGATTGCTTCACCCCGCCTTTGGCGGTGTTCGCAATGACTGATTAATTTAACTTTTACTGACTAACCTACAGTTTGCCGCGCGTCCACGCAAAGCGTGGACGCGCGCAATGACAGACGGTATTAGTCTCGCCTTCGGCAGTGTTTGCTATGACTGACGGTGTTTTTCCCGCTGTGGCGGGACAATCATTCAATCAATCATTCAATCAGTCAATTTTTTATCCGTGTTCTATTACACAAAGACGCGCTATAGCGCGTCTCTACATTTATTTCGGTTCTCTTCTCTCAACCTTAACCTCAGCCTCAACCTCAAAAAACTCGTCACTTGTCACGCGTTACTCGTCACTATGAAAAACGTTTACAATTTTTTCGCTAAGCCGGAATATTTTCTTTCAACTACGAAACCGAATTTGTAGAAATATTCGGGACGGAAAAAGCCTGTTGTAACATATTCGTAATTTTCGTTTTTCATTCTGTTAAAAAACTCTTTCATTAAAATATCACTGATTCCTTTGCGCCTGTATGCGTCCGCCACGACGATTTTATCCATATAAACCGTTTTTGTGTCGAGCGGTTTGTAGAACAGTCCGCCGATGATAAATCCGCGTTGCGAAACCGCGACAAGGAATTGATGCTCCGCGCGGAAACTCACCATTAAATTTGCATCGAGAAACATTCTGTGCAAGCGTGAAATTTCTTTCGGCGAAACGGGACGCCTAATAATAAACGGGTTGCCGTCGTGGTCGAAAAATTGCACAACGAGATTTTCTTTCGCCGTGCCGTCCGCGGCAATGCGCAAAATTTCCGCTTCGTCTTGCGGTTTCAAGTGCGAGTAACTTATGCGCGCGAGGAAATACTTTTCCTTGTCCGAAAGTTCGTATTTCGCTTTTATTTCGGAAATCATCAAGAGCGTGTCGCGCCGCTTGATTTTGCGTTCGTGTTGAAGTTTAATTATTTGGTGTAGCGCCTTCTTGAGTTCATCGGTGCTTTCTGTAAAGCAAGTTTCAAAATAAAACTTTGCGCGGGTTTCGGGATATTCCTTCTCCACGTCGTCGAGGCGATAAGTCGTGTAAAGTTCGTTTAACATTTCCGCCTGCGCTTCGAGCGACGCGTCGGGATTAATCTTTTTCCATCTGCGAAATCGTTTGATTGCGAAATACAAACGTTTCGGGATAAAACTTCCTTCCGAAATTTTTTGCAGAAATTCTTCGAGTTTTTCCAAAACGATTTCTTTCTCTTTTTCATTCAAAATTTCGGAACAAGTAATGCCCGCCTTGAATTTATTGAGGAATTCTATTCCGTCTTTTTCGCCGAGCGCGGAAATAACGCCCGAATAAATATAATTGGCAATTGAGGAGCGTTCGAGAAACGGGTATTTCTCCAACGCCGGAATGATGAAATTGTTAAAGAAATGGATAATCAATTCCGCTTCGTTTACGTAGCGCGTTCGGTCTTCAATCGAAACAATGCGCGTGCCCGTTTGGTAATCGTGCGCCGGAATAATGAAATTATCGAGAGCCACGTTGTTCAGTCGAAAACGATATTTGGTCATCTTTGCGAAATTAACGATTGCCGTGGTCGCGTTCCAAACGAAAAATCCCCAAATATTGTAAAGTATTTCGCGCGTCTTTTCGTCATTGCGTTTCGCCATTCGCTCGATGTAATGTCCCACGGTTTCGTTCGGGTTATATTCCTCCGTCCATAGTTCGTACTTTTCCCAATAACCGCCGAATTTGTCGGCAAGTATTTGCCCCGAAACCGCCGAGCAAGCGACGATTAGCCAATCGCCTTCGAGCGAAACTCTTTCGTGTTCAAGCGTTTTATTTACGTTAATCGTAAAATTAAATGCGCCGTGAAATCGTGTTTGAACCGACACGCGATAAACCGTATGGGTCGGGAAATCCTTCAGAAAACTAATCCAAATTCCGCCCGGCAGAATATCGTCGAGACGAATAATAACACCGCTCGAAAAGAAGAAAATCGCCTCGCGAACAAGCGGGGTTTCGTAAATCGCTTTCTGCATTCTTTCTTTATCGTTTTCGTTAATCATTTCTTCGAAAATCAAAACATTATCCCACGAATATTCTTCGCCCGTTTCGACGTCAACCGCAAGCCGTTGATTTTGCCCGAGCCATTTGCGGAAATTCAATCTGATATTTTCGCGCGTTTGCGCCGCGGCGTTTCTGATTTTTTCATTTTCCGATTGCAATTTGTATTGAACCAAAATTCTGCGTATGGCAATGTAACTTGTGGGATGATGCGCAACGAAAACTTCGAGGAACTTGAACAAACTCGGCAACGGCGTTTTTTCGAATTCCGCATCGTTGAATTTTTCAACCGTGTCTTTCAACAACGCTTCAATTATTTTAAGAATATTTTTCGATTTTTGTTCAACGAGCGTAACAATGACTTCGTCGTTCAAAATATCGTAATTCGCTTCGAAATATTTTTCAAGAAGTTTGTCGAGATTATCCGCGCTGAAAATATGAAGCGCCGCTTTAAGCAACTTGCGACGAACATTAATAAACGCGGTAATTTGCGGACGCGCGAGAATATCTTTTACAATTTTATAAATTGGAAGCGCGTCGTCGGAACTTAAAAATTTCAAGTAGTTAACGGCGTTAACTTGACTTTCCTCCTTGAAAGATTGCAAAAGCGTAACCGCGATATTCAATCCGTAGAGCGATTTCTCGCCGCCCACGTGTAATTCTTTCAATTTTGCAGCGTATTCATCGGCATTTTCAATTACACGCAAAGACGAAACAAATTCAATATTTTTTTCGGGTTCTCTATTGCGATACCATTGGAAAATCGTTTCGCCGCAAAAATCGAAAAGGTTTTTGTTGCCGACCCAATAAATCGGATTTGTGAGAAACGGTTGCAAATCGATTTTGTCGCCTTCAATTTTGTAAAGGAAATCGCCTATGCGGTATTTGTTTTCGTCGAATTTTTCGACGTGAAGCACCTTGTCTTCGTTTTTCAATTTTATGAAATTATTTTCGATATACGCGTCGCCGCTCAACTTTCCTTTTTCGCGCAAGAACCAATTGGGAATGCGGATTTCCGTTCCGTTTATTTTTAGCGACGTGAATTGTTTCAAATACATCGTTTTAATCACTTCGTCAAAATGCTTTTCAATAACGCGTCGCTTGTATGTTCCTTTCGGTGTAAGCTCGCCTTCTTCAAGCGTGAAAGGACGTTCAATCAAGCGGAAGTCAACTATTCTTTCGAACGGCGCAAGAAATTTATTCACGGTTTCCACGATGGAAGAAAAAATTTCGTTCAGTTCTTCTTTGGAATAATCGTGAGTTTTTAACAGTTCGGCGTCGTAATTCGGATAAATCAAAACCGTGTTGAAAGGCATATGGTCGCCGACAAGAAAAACTTGTTTAACCAAATCGAAGTTGCGAAAATGATTTTCGATTTTTTGCGGCGCAATTGTTTCGCCTTTAATGTTTTTGTAAATCTCTTTTTTGCGGTCGATTATTTCAATGAAACCCTTTTCGTCTTGTTTCATTATATCGCCCGTGTGCAGCCAACCTTCGGCGTCGAAAGTTTCGTTTTCTTTCTTGAAATAGCCCGGCGTTACGTAAGCGCCGCGGATTAAAAGTTCGCCGTCTTCGGCAAGTTTCAGTTCGATTCCGGGTAAAGCTTTTCCGAGCGAGTTTTCTCTGTATTCTCCGAGCGGCGTCATTGTAATTCCGCCCGTCGCTTCCGTCATTCCGAAACCGCTCATAAGTTGCACGCCGTATTTTTGAAAGAAAATAAAAATCTCCGGCGGCAAATACCCCGCGGCGGAAAGTCCGAAACGCAATTTGCCTCCGGTTACCGATTTCACCGCCGCTTCGATTTCTTCTTCGTCGTCAAGTTCAATGTTCACAAGTTCGTTAATCGCTTCGTAAAGTTGTATCCATTTTTTCGGGATGCTGATAAATATCGTAGGCTTGACCGTGTTCATATTTTCAATCATCGTTTCGACGGAAGGATTTTCCATGAACGTGTATTCCGCGCCCCAGAAAATAGAACCCATTAATTCAAGGTAGCGTCCGAACGTATGAAACAGCGGAAGAAACGAAAGATAGCGGTCGCCGTCTCCGAGGAAAGGAATTGCCATTGCTCTGCAAAAACGTTTGTAAACGATATTCATATGCGAAAACGTAATCCCTTTCGGTTCGCCCGTTGTTCCCGAAGTGTACATAATTGTTGCGAGCGAATCGCTTGTAATTTTTTTCCTTGCGTAAAAATCGTTCTCGCCATTGTAAGTTTTTGCAAGCGAAAGAAATTGTTCGAAACTCAAAACGTCCTTATCTATTGACGTTCCCGAAAGGAGAACGATTTTGTCCAATGTTTTCAGTTTGTTGCGGATTTGCTTGATTTTAGCAAGTTGTTTTTCATTTGCAACGAAAGCGACTTTCGCCTCCGCTTGATTAATAATAAACTCGATATGTTCGGGAACGGAATTAGCAGGAATCATAATATTCACAATGCCCGAAGTCAAACAAGCCAAATCGAGCCAAGCCATATCCAAACTATTTTCGAGTAAAAACGCCACCTTGACGTCTGCATTGTATTCCGAAAGTAGTGTGCGCAATGCTTTCGAGTATTGTTCGACTCTTTTTTTCGTTTCGTCCCATGAATATTCGTATTGCTTTTTGCCTTCGAGTGTTCTGAATAAAACTTTTTGTCCGTAATAATTCGCCCGTTGATAAAACAATTCGCGCACGTTAAAATTACTTTTCCGAATTAGGTCTTCGATTAATTTGTCCCATTTGCGTTCGTTGTAAATTTTTTCAAGAAATTCGGAACGGCGGAAAATATCGAGATAGTTGTGGATTAACTTGTCGGGAATGTTTTCGCTTTTTAATAAATAATTTCCGTATTCGAAAAAGAAATCCTTATCTATTTTTTCGGCGAAAATTTTAACGAAGCCGTTATAAATCAAGGCGTCGAAAAGTTCGGTTATTTCATCGTTCGAACTCGTTTCTTTTTTCGTTGTTTCTTGCAATAAATCAACGATTTCGGAAATTAAATTTTCAAGTTCATTTTTATCGTATGCGGAAATTCCCGCGGAAAGTTTTTCTTTTATTGCGTTTGCAGACATTTTCACCACAAAAAAAAATTATCCCGATAAAAAATTACGAATAAGATGAAAAAGAAGTAAATAAAAAAACTCCGAAGGCCACGGGGAAAGGCGCTTCGGAGTTCGTAAGGGGAACGGGAAAGTTCCGTTATTATGGGAGTTGCGATGCGTT